>CAMDWA010000190.1 GCA_945877855.1 Thermoflexus hugenholtzii JAD2
CAATTCGCTTGGCTTCGACTGCCAGCTTGAAATCCTCGCCATTGCCGTCAAATGACCACGGACGCTGCGTGACCGCCACCGCGATACTTGCCAAATCAGCCCGATTCAGCAGGCGATCTTTGATTGACCCATCTGGCGTTTGATAGATCAACCTTATCACACCATCGGCTATGGGGACTACTGCCACCACCACGCCAATGACAGTTGGTTCGAGACCGGTTAGGGCAAGGCCGGGGGTGATAGATTCGAGCGTAATCATAGGGTCAGCGTGAATGTGGTTCAGTTGCAAATGAGGTCGTCGGAACTTCGTGGTGTCGGCTTCAAACTGGGTCTCGTTGAGCGCACCAAACATGGATCAGACGACAACAATTGTAATAGATTTCGCTATAGGCCAACCGATCGGGGGAAGGCTGTTCAAAAGTCAGCACTTCACTTAACCCGTCATCTCCGCGAAAGCGGAGATCCACAACGAGGCTGGTCAAAAATGTGGCAAACCAGTCAATCTACGGCTGTCTGGTTATAGATTCCCGCTTTCGCGGGAATGACGAGGTGACTTTTGAACAGCCTTGAAGTTTTAGTCATCACAACTTAGCACTTAGCACTTGTAACTTTTCTTACCCTTGCAACTTGGCCCACATCGCTAAATCGCGCTCGGCGGTCCAGATTTGTGGCTCGGCAATGCCATTGAGTTCATCATAGGCGCGTGCTACGTTAAATGGAATGCAATGTTCGTAGATCGGCCAAGTCGCATATTTGGGGGTCATTTTGGCATAAGTATGGTCAAAAATAGCCTTGAGGTCACTCATGCCGAGACGCATGGCCTCTTCTACGCCGCCCAATAAATCATTGACAAAGCCGCGGGTTGACTCAATGGCCGCCTCACAGGCGGCCTCGCCGATGGCGGCGGCCCCACGCCCGGGCACAATGATGCGTGGTTTGAGGGCCTTGAGGGCATCGAGGGTGTGTGACCAAGCTTGCAAATGAGCATCGCCACAATAAAGGGCGCAGGTGGCCTCGACCAAATCACCGGCATAAAGCACCCGCTCGGCAGGTAACCACACCACGCTATCGCCTTTGCTATGCCCGCTGCCAAGATGTAGCATTTGCACTTCACGCTCGCCAAACCACAAGGTGCATTCACGCTCAAATGTTTGGTTGGGGTAGGTTAAGCCGGAGATTTCGTCGATGCCATCGAACAAACGTGGCATACGACGGGCTTCACTTTCGTAATCTTGTGCCCCGCGTTGGCGCACCAGATCGAGGGTGGCGCGGCTGCTGATAATGCGCTCGGCCTCATCAAACCCAGCCGCCCCCAACACCCGCACAGCGTGATAATGGGTGAGAAAAATAGTTTTGACGGGTTTATCGGTTATTTTGCGAATGTCGGCCAGCATGGCGCGGGCGGTTTTGGGGGTGGCGCGACAGTCGATGGCTAAAACATATTCTGGCCCAACAATGAAGCCAGTGTTGGGGTCGAAATCGCTCAAATAGCCATAGGCGTTGGGCGCAAGCGCGACCACGCGGGCCAATTGGGTGGTGGTGTCGTTTGACGAAGCGAAGGGTTTGCTCATGATGATTCGAGATTATGACACAGGATTAACTTAACAACGACATTGGCCAAAGTAAAGTAAAGTAATTTTTCGCCGATTTCACTATACCCTCCCCTAGCTACGGTAGGGGGGTATGGTGAAATCGGTATCTGACATTGTCAAGTTAAGAAAAGGCGAAATTTAAAGCCATTTGAGAATTAAACGGCTGCGTTTAACCCCATCGAGCGACGTATAAAGGCTGACCACGCCTTTATTGAGCACCAAATCGCCATGCCCCAGCCCGATATTGCCGGGCTGATCAACCAAAATCGGGTTGCCCGGGTAACGCTCCCATTTGCCATCGAGCACGTTTGACACGCTGCGGGCCAAACCGAGGCCAAATTGGCTATCGCCCGGGTCGCCAGGGCCGGGGCCACGCACGCCTTCATAAAGCATATAATATCGGTCGCCCCATTTCACCACATCGGCAGAGCTAATGTAGCGAAAATCAAAAAAGGCATTGGTTTTGGGGCCGCGCTCGTTGACCGGGCCATAGGTTTTGGCCCCAATGAATAAAGGATTGGCTTTGCAGCGTTTCATTTGGCTGGCCGGTTGGCGTTTGTTGCCCACAAAACAGCCCATGCCACTGGGGCTTTGACCCAGCGCCACAAATACATACAGTTGGTCGCCTTCGACATATACGCCGGGCGGCGCGCCAACCAAACATTCAAAATCTTTGGGCACAAATGGGTGGGCATCAATCGTTTCGGCGGCAGAGCCACATGGTTTTAGCCACAAACGCCAAATGCCGGTGTCGGCCACATTTTCGGGGGCGCTCCAATTTAGCCCATCGGTCGAGCGGCGCAACTTGGTTTGCCCACGATATTCATAGGCCATAAACATGGTTTCGCCGTCATAGGCCACCCGCGGGTATTGTTGTTGATCAATATGATCGGTCTCGCTTTTGCATGGGCATTGCTGGCATTTCATCTGGCAAATGGGCGGCTGGCTGCCATATTGAAATGATTTGCCATCGTCGGTGCTGCGCATAATGACGGTGCAACCCGGAAACTCGACCGCCGCCCCGCATTGATCTTTTACCCCTGCCGAGCGATTGCTGGCATGCAAATAGGACCATAATTCGCCGTTGCTCATGACAATGGTTTCCGATTCGCCCATTGGCAAACCCGTATCTAGCACATCGGGCATAAATTTGGCTTTGCCGACCCAGAAATCGGCTAGGGTGGGCTGGGGTGGGTTGGTGGTGGAGATGGGGGCAGCCCCTTGTAAAAGCTGACGAATAATGATCGGTAGGGCTGTCGGGGTAGCCGTATTTGTTGAGGAGTCACTGCGACATGCAGACGCAATTAGTAAGGTTAGGCCTAACAAGTAGCGATTTTTATTTTGCATATTTGCAATTTTGATTTTATACTAAAAAAGATGCTGAAACTACTATCCCAATTAAATTGTATCGGGCAAAGCCTTGCTGCGTTTTTTATCTAAAAAATATTCAGGCACTAATAATAGTCCTGAAGTAGTCATGATAATGGCCCCGATGATGCCGATGGTAGAGAGTGGCATGGTGTTGGCCATTTGAAAAGCGATGAAGGGCACAAACACACCGCGTAAACCAGTGAGGAAAATATGCACCGCCATATAGTCAGCCACATGTTCGGGTGGGGCCAGTTTGGTGGCCCACAAATTCCATGCAAGATCGCCGCCCGATGCGCCAAACCCTATACAAAAGGCGCTAAACAATAGGCTATACCAATCGCCCCCTAAAAAAAACGAGGCCATGCTGAGCGCAAAGGCAAAATTGGTGATGATGCGCAAGGTAAAAAAGCTGAGTTTGTCGAATACCCAACCCCACAGTGGGCTGAGCAAGAGACGAGTGGCATCGGGCACAATGCTGACAAAAATTGCCACTTCACGTGGGCCGAGTTGAATACCATATTTGGGGTTTGACAAATAGTCAATCCGTAAAGGCATGACCATCGACCAAGCGAGGCCTAGCAACATCCACGAAATTTGCAACACCAAAAAGGTGCGATCGCTGCGAAAAAAACGAAAGCCATGAAAGGGATTGACTGCACCTGTTTTGGCGACGGGTTTGCTGGGCACACGCCATAAACATGCCGCCGATACCAATGCCATAATTGCAACAATGCCCAGCACCACCCGGTATAAATTGAGGTCGCGTGCCAGAATACGCCCAGCCAATTCGCCAAAAACAATAGAGGCGATGATTTTGATGACATTGGTGCGTGAAAATAATTTGCCGCGCTCGTGGGCTGGGTAATTGCTTTGGTAAATTTGGGTGGTGAAGGGCGATAACATGGCGGCTGAGGCTGCGCCTATCATCACCAATGGCACATATACCATGAGCGACGGCACAAAAATAGGGATGGCGTAGCCGATGGCTGAGAGCACGAGCAAGCTGGCCGCAATTCGCCCACTGGGCAGCCCAATGCGCTCGGCCAGCAGCACCATCACTGGCGCAAGCAACATGCCCACCCGCGCCCCGCCCGATAAAATGCCTTTGGCGGTGTTATCTGCCGCTAGCACTTGCACCGCAATTAACATAATGAAAGTTGCATCGGCATTTTCGAGCACACCACCGGCTAGGGCGCGAATGCGCTCGAGGCGGTAGGTGCGGTCACGGAGTGAGTTGGTCATACTTGTTTGGCTGAAAATAAGGGGATGGCATTCGTTGTTTTTTGCAAAGCAAGTTCATGTGCTTGCACTATTTCTGGCATGTGGGGGCGGTGTATTGCCGTTGTTGCCATACCAATATGATATTACAAGTTAAATTGAGCGGCTTGAACCATTGGGAGCACTCCCAATGGTTGAGAAGATCCATTCAGGTTACGAAATTTTTGGGTATCACTATCGTTTTCAAATTAGACGAAGCATAGCGGTCTTGTGTTTTTGTTTCAAGAAATAGTTGGCAGGTGTTTTTGCTTTAGGTTTAAAAAAACTACGATATCATTAACACCGCTGTGAGTAATCGCAATGCAACAACCACCCTTACCGTCGTAGCGTTAATTCTTGGCGGATTATTAGGCATGGTCGCTGGCGCATATATTGTTTATGCATGGGTGCCTCCTAATTTGCTCTTTACCAATATGGCCCCAATCCATTTGGCCTATAACGGTACGCTGCCACAATATCGTGATGTGTATGTGACGCATGTTGCAGCGCGTTATCAAGCATTGGTCACCAATCAACGCACCCAGCCTAATGCCATTAAGGTTGCTCAAGATTTGTTGGGTGTAACGACAGGTGATGTTAAACCTGATGAAGCGATAAAGTTGGTTCGTGAAACATTGAATGTTATTAAATTGGAGAATGACAAAGATGGAGATGGGGGGTGGTTTACCAGAGCCGATGAAAATAGCTTGCAAAATCTGTTGAATGAAATTCAGAAGCCCTCGGCTATCGGTAGCACGACTGGGTCTGTGAGCGCCCGCGAAAATAATTTAACTTGGAATCGGATTATTGGTCTTGCATTGCTAGGCGCTTTAGGCATCGCCATCGTGCTTGCAATGTATTTGCTCTATAGTTATCTGAATAGCAAAACAATCCCTCCGCTGCCATCTCATGTTGCACAAGGCTCAAATGCGGCAGTTGAAGATGATTTGCCCCCCGACGCAGAATATGATCAGCCATTTGAAGAAGATGAAGCCATTGAAAGACCGCAAGCTGGTGTATTTTCTAAAAATAATCCGGCGAATATTGAGACAACCCAATATACACACCCCTCGAAATCATCAGGTGCGCGTTTGCCAGACGGCTATAGCAGTATGGATGATGAGCTTGATAATATTCATGGCAATTTAGCGCCAACTGGCGAGTTTATTTCCCCGCCCCCAGCACCTGTGCAGCCAGCCTCAGCCGGTCGTCAAGCCGCAGAGCCATTGTCACGCGCAGCTACGCAAGCTACCAATTCTCACGTCACTAGCAGCGGGGCTACGGCATTGGGTGCGCCAAAATCAACCCGCAAAAACGAGACCTTTTATCAGACTTTCCCTGCCATAGACTATAAACATGGTGATGAGAACCTTGATGAACATCACAATATTATGGGCGCTAAAGATTTGATTCTGGGCACCTGTGGTGTGAGTGTTATTGAACGGCTAGGGGCGGCCAAACCCGCTGAGGTGATTGCCTTGGCTTTAGCTGTGTTTGATAAAACGTCAATGAAGACGACTTATAAAGTGTTGATGACCCCTATGGCGCATGGTGATATGGTTTTGCGCCGCAAATTAAGCGATATTGGGCAATTGATTCCGGTTCAAGAAGGTGAAACGATTGAAATTACCACCAATTCGTTGATTGTGCACGTAAAACCAAGCAATCTCATTCTCGAAAAATCAAGCAGTTCGGCGTTTCAATATTTTAAGCAAGTAGCGCTTACCTTTGATGCACAGCAACGCACCGCGTAAAATGAGTTGAGCGTTAAGGGTTAAGCGTTGAGCGATATACACGCTCAACGCTTAACCCTTAACACTCAACTTTTCTGAAACATATTATCTTTGTATTTTCTCAGTGTTTAGTGGTTGAAAATAGGCTTTGCCGAAATCACTATAGCATCAACCTCGAAGATGCTGGTGCTATAGTGATTTCGGCCTTATGCTTTTTCACTCAGCCTTGAATACTGAAACGACATTTATCTTCTTACGATGATGCATTTATGGCAAAGGCTGAAAAGCGGACTGAGAAATGATGACACCATTGCACCGATTGCGTTTCTTATGGTGTTGCCATTCGTGTTGTTTTTTGCGGTCACACTGGGCGGTTATACGTTATTGCCGGTCGACAATCTATTTCAATGGGAGCCATTTCGCAGCGGGGCTGCCGCTTTGGGGGTGGGGCGTCCACAAAATGAATTGCTGTCTGACCTCATCCTCGAAAATTATGTTTGGAAACGTTTCATTCTTGACTCACTAAACCAAGGCGAGTTGCCATTGTGGAACCCCTATTTGTTTGCCGGGGTGCCATTTTTGGCGGCGGGGCAACACTCGGCGCTTTACCCACTCAGCTTGCTTTACTATGTGTTGCCGTTGTGGTTGGCCTATGGTTGGTTTACGGCCTTAAATTTGGGCATTGCCGGGGTGTGTATGTTTGTTTTTATGCGCACTTTGGGTTTGGGGCGCAATGCAGCCACCTTTGCGGGGGTAATTTACCAACTTAGCGGGTTTATGCTGGTCTCGGTGGTTTTTCAAATGGTTATCGCCGCAGCGGCTTGGCTGCCGCTTATTTTGGCAATGTGCGAGTGCATCATTCAACAAAGGCCGGGGCTGCGGCGGATGCCAGCCAGCGCCCCTTGGGCTGTGATTGGGGCCATTGCCATCACTTTGCATATTTTGGCTGGGCATGTCGAGATCACGGTTTACACCGC
>CAMDWA010000191.1 GCA_945877855.1 Thermoflexus hugenholtzii JAD2
GAGCCAAAAGTAAGCTTAGAGGATGGCTTGCGCCAAACGATTGCTTATTTTAAGACTGTAGCAATTTGAAAATTTAGAATTGAAAATTAAAAATGTAAAAAGAGGGGAACAGAAATTGCCCCCTCTTTTTTTACATTTTCAATTCTAAATTTTAAATTTCCCGCTAGCCTGTGCCAAATTGACGGTCGCCAGCATCGCCCAAACCGGGCACAATGTAGCCGATGTCATTCAGTTTCTCGTCGAGTGCGCCGAGGTAAATTTGCACATCTGGGTGATCTTTTTGCAGTCGCGCTACACCTTCAGGTGCGCCAATAATGCCCACATATTTAATGCGTTCTGCCCCCCAACGCTTGAGAATATCGATGGTGGCAGAGGCGCTGCCGCCCGTAGCTAACATTGGGTCGAGCACAATACACACTTGCACGGTGGCTTTATTTGGCAGTTTGTTGTAATATTCAACTGGGCGCAACGTTTTTTCATCGCGATACAAGCCAATATGCCAAACTTCACAGTGTGGCAGCATTTGCAACGCGCCATCAACCATGCCCAACCCAGCCCGTAAAATGGGCACTAAGCCAATTCGCTCACTTAACCGATTGCATTTTGCCATGCCCATTGGCGTTTCGACAAAGGTTTCGACAGTAGGCAAGTCTGTTGTCGCTTCAATCATCAGCATCGTGCCGATTTCTGATACGAGTTCGCGGAATTTTTTGGTTTCAGTTTCTTTGTTGCGCAACAGCGACATTTTGTGCTGCATGAGCGGATGTGAGGATACGTGTAAATGAGAGGTCATTCTAGGGCGGGATTATATCAACCTCGCCCTCTTAAAATTACGAAGATCCCATTTTCTTTTTCCAATAACGCATAATGCCATCGGCAGACATATCGGTGGGGCCAACGCCGTTATATAGCTCAAGGTCGGCCTCACTCATATGATCGGCCTGCATCCGTTGTTTTTCCCATGCCACAAACCGCTGCACAATCGTATCGCGATCTGCCCCACTAACAATTTGCTCATAAACAAAATTGGCATAAATATCAGCCAAAGCTTCAACCGAGGTCCAATGCGCAGCGACAACCTCTGCGCCATCTAAAGGGCCAAAATGGGTGAGATAAATGCGCGAGAAGCCCTTTGTACGCATTTTACGGGCGCTGGCCTGCCATACTTCGCGCTGAAATTCGGGGGGAGGGGTAGGCAAGCGAATATGATTGCGGGCGCTGATTCTCATGCCGCCAACATCGCCGACAAAGGCAATATCACCGAACTGATAAGCCATATGATGCATAGCGTGGCCGGGTGTTTCAATCACATTAAATTGTAGGCCACCGGCGTTAATCACATCGCCATCATGCAAGGCATTAACTTTATCGGCAGGTGAAGCCAAATAATCGCCCCATAACATTTGCATTTTGTCGCCATAAATGCGTTGGGCGCTAACCAGTAGTTTTGAGGGGTCGATGAGATGGGGTGCGCCAAAATGATGCACATGGATGCGTGCCCCTTGCTGTGCCCACCAGCCAGCCGCACCACCATGATCAAGGTGTATGTGGGTGAGCAGCACATCTTTAATATCGCTGGGCTTTATGCCATATTGCGCCAAACCGGCAACAAGCGTATTGAGCGTAGAGCCGGGGCCACATTCAACCAACACTGGCCCATTAGGGCCAATAATCAAGAATGCCGCTGTTGATTCAGATGAGCCGAGAAAGTGTAAGTCAATTGTATGTATCGAAGTCATGATGGCCTCTGCTGATCATTATACGCAGGGTGGCCTATCAAGTGACAGGGTAAGGGGGTGACAAGGTGACTTTGTCACCCCCTCACTCCCTCACCTTGTCACCCTGTCACAACCAACTAGCCAAGCAATGCGGCAATATCTTTCTTTACGGGTTCGCCTTCTTTCTCAAGTTGGGCCGTAATATCTTTCCACACAGCTTCGACATTTTCTTTGCCAACGATAATGCGCTCTAAGCCTTTGCCGATGATATTGTCACCACCCGGCACATAGTTGCGGGCGGCATCTTGGGGGCGGGTCTTGGGCAATTGATCAACGGCAGTCTTAAACTGAGGATTCTTAGCAAAGAAATCCTTATAGTTTTGGGTATCTGCTGTGCTCTTGCGCACTGGCATATAACCGCTGTTTTGCGCCCAGAATGCGCCACCATCATTACCAGTGGCATAAGCAATATACTTCATTGCGGCTTGCACTTTCTCTTTGGGTGTTGTCACCGGAATTGCCAAGCCAGAACCACCGGTGCAGCAACCGAATTGCTTTTCCATCGGCAAGAAGGCAGTTCCAACATCAAACTTCGCATCGGTAACCACACCGCCCAATGAACCAGTTGACATAATTGCAGTGGCGGTTAACCCAGAAATGAAGTCTTTTTGTGGGTCTTTCGACAAAACAGCCCATTTGCCTTTGTTAACGCTATCGGCATAGAATTGCCCAGCACGAATGGTATCGGGGTTGAGCAACTCATACTTGGTCAACTTAGCATCGCTATAACCACCGCCAAATTGCCATGCTACGCATTGGAACAACCAAGCAATATAGCTTGCGCCATCTGGATGCGAGAACAACGACACTTTGATATTGTCGCCATCTTTCTTTACCAGTTTGGGGGCGAGGTCAACCAAGCCTTGCCAAGTGTCGGGTACCTTGTCGATGCCGGCCTCTTTGAACATGGTCTTGTTGTAATAAAACAACGGGGTGCTACGGGCAAACGGAATCCAATGTTGTGCGCCTTTGACCAAGCCTTCATTCCAAAGTGAGGGCACAAAGTCGTTGGCATCGATGCCTTTTTCGCCTGCAACGGCATCATTGAGGGCCAACAATGCTTTGGCACGGGCAAACTTAAACCACCATACATCTGAGAGTAGCACCATATCTGGGGCTTGTTTGGCGGCTAACGAAGCCGTTAATTTGTTAGCGGTTTCTTCATAGCTGCCTTGCACTTGAATATCAACCTTAACATCTTTTTGGCTATCGTTAAATTTGGCGGCCAATTCTTTTTCGCGCTTTTCTAGGTTGCCGCCGCTAAAGCCCCAATGAACAATGGTGACGGCGCTGCCGGGGTTGCTGACGACGGCGGGGGCGGCAGGCTTGGCCTCTGCTGGCTTGGCTGGCTCAGCGGGTTTGGCCTGCGGCGCGGCGGTTGGGGCTGCACATGCGGCCAATGCGGCGGCACCAGCTCCAATCCCAATTCCTTTCAATAAATTTCTTCGGGTAATTGTCTTCATTTTTTATACTCCTCTTTTTTTAATGGTCAATGATCAATGGTTAATGGTAATGATCCCTGATCCTTTGAATCATTAACCATTAACCTCTATCCTTTTACTGCTCCGCTGGCGAGACCGTCCACCACATAGCGTTGAGCATATAAAAACACTAAAATAACGGGTAATACCACAAAAATAGCGGCGGCCATTACCACGCCCCATTCAGCATTGCCTTCGGCATCAAGCAACCGACGCATAGCGATGGGCAATGTTCGCAATCTATCGCTAAAGGTCACAATAAGGGGCCATAAATACTCATTCCATTTAGCAGTAAACGACAACAAGCCTGTCGTGGCAATGGCTGGTGTGGCGACGGGTGCAATGACGTTCATCATCGTTGTCCAGTGGCTTGCGCCATCTACTTTTGCGGCATCTACCAAATCGGCCGGCACGGTGCGGAAATATTGCCGCAGCAAAAATGTGCCAAAGGCAATACTTGCACCCGGTAAGATAATGGCGAGCCACCCACGAATGTAATCTTGTGTGCTTAAGTCTCGGCTTGATGTAACAAGCAACCCCATATCGGCAATGGTTAAAAAGTTGGGCAAAATAACCACTTGCTCAGGTACCATCAATGCCACCAACAACATCACAAACACAAAATTGCGAAATGGGAACCGTACAAATACCAAGGCATAAGCCGTTGTGACAGCCATAATGATCTCGGCACTGGCCCCAATCAAAGTGGTGACGATGCTGTTGATGTAATAGCTGCCGAAACTAGCTTGATTCCACGCTTTGTAAAAATTATCAAGATGAATACGCTCTGGAATAAGTGATGGGGTTGCGGTGTAAAACTCGGGGTTGGTTTTCATTGAACCAGACACCAGCCATAGCAATGGCACCCCGATAATAATGACGAGGATGGCCATTCCGATATAGCCGAATACGTGGTTAATGGTTTTTTGTGCGGATATTCCCATTTTGAAAGAATGAAGGATGAAGGATAGAGGATGAAGGGAGAAGATGCTTGAATTTTCATCCCGCGCCCTTCATCCTTCATCCTTTTATTTAGGCATAGCTTACCCGACGTTCAATGGCCCGAAGCTGTATGAGCGTGAGAATAAACATAATAACAAATAACAAAGTTGCGACCACAGAAGCGCGTCCGTAATTTTGAATTTCAGTAAACCCTTGTTCGTAAAGTCGATAAACCAAGACATTGGTGGCATTTACTGGCCCACCTCGGGTCAACACGTTGATAATTTCAAATGATTGAAACGAGTTAAGAACGCTGGTAACACCTAAAAAGAAGGTGACGGGGGAAAGGCCGGGCAAGGTGACATTGCGAAAGCGTTGCCATGCCCCAGCGCCATCGACCCGTGCGGCTTCATATAAATCGGCAGGAATGGCTTGTAACCCAGCAATGTAGATGACTGTCGCGTAACCCAAGTTTTTCCAAACATAGACAATGATCAGCGAAATCATGGCCCATTGTGGGTCGAGCAACCATTTGGGCGAATTGATACCAAAATATTTAAGAACTTGGAAAAACAAACCGAAGCGATAATCGAAAATATACAACCAGATGACCGCTACGGCTGAACCGGCTAACACCGCAGGCGAAAACAACATACTGCGCACGCCATTACGAAAACGCAATTTTTGGTTTAACAGCAAGGCGGTCAATAAACCCAAGACCAAAATAAGCGCCACCACCGAAACAGTGAAGACCAGCGTATTTTGCATGATTCTTGTCATTTGGGTGTCTTGAATCAGAATATCAACGTAATTGTTAAATCCTACCCATTCCCCTTTATCAATAATAGGGTTGTATTCTTGAAAAGATAACAAAAAATTGCGAATGAGTGGGTAGTAGGTAAAAATAACAAAGAGCAGTAAATTGGGGCCCGCGAATAAGACAAACGTGATCCAATCACGCCAATCACGTCTGAAGGTTTTTTTAAACGATGCTGCTGTCACAAACATGATTATAGATCATATTGTTAAGCCTTGTTTAAGGATAAAACAACATGGAATAGGTCGAATAAGCTTGCCGAAATCAATCGCCCTGTGGTCACTATAGTGACCACAGGGCGATTGATTTCAGCAAGCTTATTGAGGCGACAATTAATCACCCCAGAAAGTGCTGTTCCAGCTTACGCTATTCCAACTGACACTGTTCCAACTGACTGAGTTCCAACTCACACTATTCCAACTCACACTATTCCAGCTTACATTCGAGCCAATACCTTGTGATCCCGTATTAAGCTGATTGCTAACACGTGTGCCTGTATTGGCGCTTGCTGTGCTTGTCGCATTTACGGCAGCTTGAATATTTAGCACACCAGCCCCGGCACGTGCTTGCGAGGGCATCACCCGTGCGGTTGACTTTAGCCGATATTTCACTTGGTCGGGGGTGAGGTTTGGCTCATCTTGTAGTAACAATGCAACTGCGCCAGACACAACTGCCGCCGCCATCGATGTGCCAGACATACGGAAATAATTGGCATTAACAATGTGAGCTGGATAGTTTAACGACAAATAGCTGTCGCCTTTGCGGGTTGAAATAATATTGACCCCGGGTGCAACTAAGTCAGGCTTGCTCACACCATCACTTGTTTTCCCAAACCCAGAAAACAAAGCCACAAAGTCATCATTGGGGGCGGCTGTACCCCATTCATTTAGTGCGCCAACGGTAATCACAAATGGGTCGTTGGCTGGGGGGTAAAGGTTGCCATCGGCAATATTACCTGCCGACACGACCACGACAATCTTATTGAACCAAAGAATTTCTGCGGCAGCGGCCAACGGGCTGGTGTGATAAGACTCTGCTACAGTCTGATTCAATGAAATATTAACCACCCGAATGTTGTAAGTTGCTTTATTATTTAACACCCATTGCATGCCAGCCACCACATGAGACACACGCCCGCCGCCATAACAATCACTTACCTTTATATCGATAATCTTAACTGCGGGGGCAACTCCGCGATATTGCCCTTGCGACATAGCGCCATTTCCGCCAATAATACCGGCCACATGTGTTCCATGACCATAAGCACAAGCTGGCCCATCTATATTGATATCAACATATTTGGGAATACGGTTGGCTAAGTCGCGTGTTGGCGATACGCCACTATCAATAACGGCAACCCCAATACCGCTGCCATTAAGGGTGCTAGGCAGCAAATTTTGTTTGATGGTTTGTAAATAGGTATTCGTAGTCTCGCCCACACTAACAGATGCGCTCGATTTTTCTACTGGGCCATCCGGTGAGATCCAACGTACCCCCGGATGGGCGGCCAATTCACGCAAGGCTGCGCCAGTTAATTCAATACCAAAAGCATTAATCATGCTCAGATCCAACAAATTTTTGCCACCCAAATGCAACGCCAGACTTTCAACATTGGCTTGTTTACTGGTCTTTTGCACAATCACCGGAAAAATCCCATCCGATTTCTGTTCGCTGGCTGCGATTAACGACGGATGAATTTTGTTTGCAAGATCATAAACGCCTTGCGCAATTCGGGGAGACCCGATAAGGGCGATAACTATAACAGTAGTTTAGTCTAAAAGTAGGGATGTTGTTCAAACCTGTAGTAAAACAGAGGGTATGAAAAAAAAGAAGAACAACATCCCCCCGCAGTATACAAAACAGTCGAAGCGATGATAGCAACGCTAGCAAGCATCAACAAAGGAACA
>CAMDWA010000192.1 GCA_945877855.1 Thermoflexus hugenholtzii JAD2
CTGTTCCTTTGTTGATGCTTGCTAGCGTTGCTATCATCGCTTCGACTGTTTTGTATACTGCGGGGGGATGTTGTTCTTCTTTTTTTTCATACCCTCTGTTTTACTACAGGTTTGAACAACATCCCTACTTTTAGACTAAACTACTGTTCTATTTCCTTCGCGTTACCTTAAAATTTATCTTGATATTTTCAATTTGTTAATGTTTATATCTCTGTGTTTATTTTGAAATATTTTAATTTAGCCACAAGATATTTTCAACGATAACTAAATCAGTCAACACATTAAAGTAAGTTAAAAATACAACTTTCGATGCAATTAAAGCCAGTAAAATACTTAGCGAGAATTAGGCGTGTATAAAAACGACGCTCAAACGACTATATCCACAGTGAGCGACGAAATCAATGAGTCGCTAACGTCGACGCATGACACCCCTGAGGTGAGAACACGCGCCGATGATGTGGCGTTGGCGAGAGCCGTAGCAGCGGGCAATACTAATTTGATCGATTCGTTTTGTGCATTGTATGCAAACGATATCGCTCGGTATGCCCGTCGTTTCGTCTCTCGGCTAGAAGCCGAAGAATTGGAGGATATCACTCAAACCGTATTAATTACAGCGGTCACAAATATTGAAACCTATCGCGGTGATAGTAGCTTGAAAACGTGGGTGTTGCGCATTGCTCATCATAAATTGGTCGATGCCGTGCGACATCGCGAAGTTCAAGATCGACGCGAATCGGTATTTACGGCAATGCCAGAAAACTGGGAGCCAGAATGGCCTGAACAGCCTGAAGATATTGTGATTGGAGACGAAGAAAAGCGACGTGTAAGCGATGCATTAAACCAATTGCCCGAGCGTGAACGTGTTGTGTTGACCTTGCGATATTTGCAAGATATGGACACACAAGAAATTGCGCAGGTCATTAAAGTATCGCATCGTTTAACACAAAAAATATTGACCCAAGGTCGCAAACGTATTCGGGCGTTTCTGGGGGTGAGTGATGATTCGGAGGAAGATTAGCTATGTTTTGGTTTAAAAATAAAAAATCAAAAATACCATCTAACGATGCTGAAAAAGCGGCGCAGGCGCAAGCCAACCGTATTCGGGCCGCCCTAAGCCAAATAGACCGTGAGCCAGTGCTAACATCGCGCCAAATTCATAATATGGCAGCAGCGGCGATGGTGGCAAAACGCCGCCAACTTGACCAACGCCGCCGCCCGATGAGCCGTGTGGGCAGAATATTGCGCCCGGGTTTGTCGTTTGGCTTTAGCGCTGCTTCGGCGGCGTGTGTGGCAATGGGGTTTTACCTGATCTTTGGCGGCAACAATGGCCCTATTGTGGCTCAAGCCACCACCGAGGCCCCTTTTGTTTTACGCGAACAACGCAGCGCCTTGGGCTTAAATTGGTATGAAGAAAAACAAATCGAGGCGGGTGCAAATGTGGTCTTTCATGAAGGCGACATGATTTATGCGACCCAACCCGTCACACTTTCTTATTCCAATAGCGATGCCAGCGTCATTCAGCCACAATCTGAAGTCGTGGTGTTGTCGCGCAATTTAGGTTTAGAAGTGCGCTTTGGGCGCATTGATCACGTGGTGGTTGAAAAAACCGAACACTCAAATGCCGTTTCGGTTATTGAACGCCGTGCGCAATATCCATCAAAATTTGGGGGCGATAGCCAATCACCCAACTTGCTGGTTGAAGACCCGGCCAAGGTAAACGGCAATGCAAATTTTGCTGGGCAAACCGAACCCGGGGCGATTTTAATGATCAATAATACGGCAGTCAAATTAGACCTAGAAGGCAAATTTAACATGTCAACCCGCTTGCCCGTTGATCGCCGCGTGCGCTTAATCTCACGCGATTTGGCGGGTAATGAAACACGCCTGACGCAAATTTTAGAATAAATGTCGCATCGAGCTATGCTTACTCATCTGCGCGTTATGATCATACGCATCATTGCCATTGTTTTATGTGCAGTGATGGCTGTGCCTTGGGTTATCGACCTTGGTCTAGCCATTGCAGATGATGAAGTGCGTGATATTGCTCAGGCAACAGCGACCCCTGTTGCAATACCAACTCAGCGTAATCTAGCAACCTCTACACCAGTTCCAATTCCAACGCCCGTAACCCCCAACGCTTTAACGCCAACGGTCATTAAGCCAACAGCAACCCAGCCAGTGTTATCAACGCCGGGGCCAACGGCGATTCCAACCACAGCAGTTCCTACCAATACACCTGTGATTGTGCCCCTAACGGCTACACCTCAGCCGCAACCGACGGCGACACCGGTGCGCCCACAACCCACAGCCACACCGGTGCGCCCACAACCTACATCACCGCCCCCACAGCCAACCGCGGTTGTTCCCACAGTTGCACCAACAGCTATTCCGACCATTGTTCCTACGCCTGCGCCAACCTTCGAAATTGTGCCAACGGCCACTCGGTTAATTATTGCGCCAACCCGCGCTGCCACCCGCGCCCCGCTCCCAACTGCGACACCTGAGACAACTTTAACAGCGGCCCCAACGGCAACCCCTATCAATACGCCGTTGCCTACGCCTACTGCTATTATCGAGCCAACCGCTACCAGTGTAATGATTGTTGCGCCCACGCCATTGGCAAAACCAAAATTAAATTACGCAATTTACACCAAAGCCATAGGCGCAAGTTTGCCTGATGTGTCATTTGTCGGGGTGCATGTGTTTAACGAGGTAAAACTCAAAAAAGCCCCAATTTTTGGTATTGCAGCGGCAAATGATATTAAGATTGATGTGCGTATGGATTTGCCCGCACGGATTATTGAAGCCGAGGCTGCGGGTGGCGAAGTGGAAATGACGGGTCAAAGCGCGTTATTACGCGCTATGTCATTGGCCGCAGCCGATGATCTGCAATTTAACCTTGGGGTTTATGCGCCAGATCTAAAACGGCTTAAGATCGCTGTGAGCGATTCAAATGGGCCAATTGACCTTGCGCCAGCCGGTGCGCTATTACCACCCACGCCGCGCCCACTCGAATTTACCTCTGCCGATGAATTAGGGCGACAGGTGGCGATTGTGCAAAGTGGCCCCAGCGCCCTGCCTGCTGACCCGCGCACCCCTATCGTCGTTGGGTTATTTTTGGCCAGCGCTTTGTTTGCCATTGCTGGCACAGCCATTGGTTTGAGTTGGGTCAATAAGAGGAGATAAAATGATCAGCATACAACAACCTAATCTGACCCGACAATGGTCGCAACAAGTGAACTTATGGGGGCAGAAGTTTGCATCGTCAGTCGCTACAACTCAGCGGCAAGTGGTTTCTATGTTGGTTCAAACACATCTTCTTACCGATTATCGTGTGCGTCAACGCGATTATTTGCTAAAAATTACCCGTGCTATTTCGGCCCAGCTCGATATTGACGAGGTGCTGAAATTAGTATTACAGTCGTCGGTCGAAATGCTGACAGGGCAAGCTGGATTGGTGGCACTGGTTGAGCCAGATGGGCAATATCGTATTCGGGCCTATGTTGGCGTTGCCAAGACTTTGCTTGACCAATTAAACCCAATTATGGCCGAGTCGAGCAATTGGCGCGAAGGTATGACCCGGATGGAACGCCGCCTCGCCACTGTTGTGCAAGAAATTGGCATGGGGTTTCTCGAAGTGGTTGGGCTGCCCTTAAATTCGGGCGAGGACATATTAGGTAATTTGTATATCATGCGGGTGCGCGGCAGCGGTTTTTCGAGCAATGACCGTGAGATTTTGCGCAGTTTTGCTGACCAAGCGGCAATTGCGGTTCACAATGCCCAAATTTATGCCCGTTTAGAGCATGAACGTCGTCGATTGACGGTGGCCGATGAAATGAAATCCACCTTTATTTCGGCTGTCTCGCACGAGCTAAAAACGCCAGTTGCCTTAATTAAGGGCTATGCTAACACGATGGCAAACCCGGGTGCAAAATGGGATGAAGCGACCATGCGTGAAAGTTTGAAGGTGATTGAAGAAGAAGCCGATCGCTTGACCGACCTGATTGACAACTTGCTGGATGCGTCACGCGCCCAAAGTGGCGCTTTTAAGCTATCGCCAGTAGAGTTAGATATTGACGATTTGGTGGTGCGCGTAGTCAAGAAATTTCAACTGCAAACCAAAGGTCACACCTTAATTGCCGATATTTCAAAAGATTTGCCATTGGTTTATGCCGATGAGGCACGCATTACCCAAGTATTGAGCAATTTAATCTCGAATGCGATCAAATATTCACCCAATGGCGGTGAAATTCGTGTTACCGGCAAAACCAGCGATACCGAGGTGATTATTTCGGTGGCAGACCAAGGTAAAGGCATAGCCGAAAACGATCAGCCCTTTGTTTTTGATCGGTTTTATCGTGCGCAAGACAGTGCAACCCAAAAACAATCCGGGACTGGCCTAGGGTTATATTTGGCAAAAGTGTTTATCGAAGCACATCGTGGCCACATTTGGTTAGAAAGCGATGGTAAATCTGGGTCAACTTTTTACTTTAGCTTACCCCGTGTTTAAATGAGGCGCAAGCCCTAAAGATGTAATAGCGCAGATTCCGAGTTAATGAAGGTTTTCTACATATCTCTTAAAGCTTAGTTTGGGGAGATAGATAGGGAAATCGGACCTTCATTTTTTAGGAATTTGCTCCATCATTACATTATTCTTACCTCATCTACAAACCCGCGTATCAAACTGGTGCGCCAATTACAACACGACCGCAGTGTGCGCGAACACGAGCAATTATTTGTTGTTGAAGGTGTCAAGCTCATTAATGACCTTATCGACTGTGGCTTGCAAACCACATTTGCGTTGCTCAGCACCAATGATGTTGCGCTAGCATGGCAACGAGCACATCCCAACATTTTAGGGTTGCCAATTTCAGATGCCTTGATGCGTGAAGTATCGAGCGAGGTCACTCCACCTGGGGTGTTGGCAATTTTTAAAATGCCTTCACCTAAAGCTATAGCTACGTCGACTGGAACTAGTAATGCCCCCATACTTATCCTTGATCAATTGCGCGACCCCGGCAACATGGGGGCCTGTTTGCGGGTCGCGGCTGGCGCAGGTTGTCACGAGGTTTTATTTGCGCCCGGTTGTGTTGATGCCTATAACCCTAAGGTTGTGCGTGGTGGTATGGGGGCGCATGGGCGATTAAATTTGCGTATGATGGCGTGGGCAGAGATCAAACAATATTGTGTGGGGCGCAATATATATGGCACCTCTGTCATGAATTCACAACCCTACGATACCGTGGCGTGGCGTGACCCTTGCGCTGTGATTATTGGCAGCGAAGCCGAAGGCATGAGCGCACAAGCCCAACACATCATGACCCAAGCCATTCATATCCCCATGTTTAATCAGGTTGAATCGCTTAATGCCGCCGTTGCTTGCGGCGTTATTTTCTTTGAAGCTGCGCGTCAAAGACGCTAACTTTATATCTTCTTAATATTTCGACATTAACGAATAAAGAACGCCCCCTATTGCCCATAAATTACATAACGCTATCCATTGTTACAAATTTATCATCTTAAATCAAGAAATATTACTTATAAACTCTAAGTGTCTTGATATTTTCAACGATATTTTTCTGGTATCGGGTAAAAGTCGCTAGCATTTTAGCTTAAATCAAGCTATAATCTTAAAACCTTAAATTAAGATAAGTTAGAGGGGAAATATGAATATCCAACCATTTTTTGATTCAATTCTAAGTAATATCGGTCCGTTTATTCCGCGACTCATCGGGGCTATTGTCATTTTAGTCATCGCTTGGGTTATCGCCAACATCGTTAAAGGTGTGATCAGTCGTGTGGGGGCTTCTACCAATTTGGATGGTCGCGCCAAGAGCAATGGTCTCACCGACACACTTGCCAATACGGGTTATTGGCTTACTTGGCTTATGGCATTGCCTATCATTCTTGGCAACTTAGGCCTCACTGGTTTACTCACCCCAGTGCAAAATCTTATTGATCAGCTTCTCGGGTTCTTGCCCAAATTGGCTGGCGCAGCGGTTATTTTGGGCGTTGGTCTGTTTGTGGCTCGCATGGTTCGCCAAATCATTACCAATTTACTTAATGCTGCCGGCGCCGAAAAACTGGCGCATCGTTTGGGTGCCCAAGGCTCATTTGGTTCAGGGGGATTGGCGGGTTTGGCTGGCACAGTTGCGTTTGTCTTAATCATGTTGCCTGTTATCACCGCCGCTTTGCAACCCTTGGGGCTTGAATCGGTGACACGCCCGGTAAGCAGCATGTTAGATTCCATTCTCAATATGTTGCCTCGTTTAATCACAGCCTCAATCGTGATTGGGTTGTCATGGGTCATTGGCCGTGTCATTGCCGATATTGCTAGCAGCGTGTTAAGTGGGGTTGGTTTTGATAATGTATTCCACAAACTTGGCCTTGGCAATATGGTCAAAGATACCTCATCTGGTCCATCAACCATGGTGGGGCGTTTGGTGTTGTTTGGCATCATGCTCGTTGCTATTACACAAGCCGCCGATATCGTTGGTTTAACGATGGTATCTGGCCTCGTTTCTTCATTTGGGGCAGTCGCCGCCCAAGTGTTAAGTGGTGTGGTGGTATTAGGGGTCGGTTTGTGGTTGGCTAACGCTGCTGCCAACACCATCAAAGCCACCGAGATGGAGAATGCAGGCACGCTTGCTCGTGTTGCTCGTATTGGCATCATCGTCTTGACGGTCGCAATGGCCCTGCGTCAAATGGGTGTTGCCAGCGATATTACCAACTGGACTTTTGGTGCGTTGGCCGTCGCCGCCGCCGTCGCCTTTGGTTTGGGCGGGCGCGATGCCGCCGGGCGTTTGGTCAACAAGTGGGTTGACAAGCTCGAAGGCTAAGCCGTATTAAGCTAACAATAAAAAAGGCGAGGGTGCACCCTCGCCTTTTTTATTGTTAGC
>CAMDWA010000193.1 GCA_945877855.1 Thermoflexus hugenholtzii JAD2
GCCATAAAATTCTGCCTTATATTTTAAAAAATTTATTCTAAAGTCACCTTAATGTCGTTACATTAAGAAAGCGTAATGCCGATTTTCGTAGAGGGCAACAGGATGCTTGCAGCATCCTGTTGCCGCAAAACGCGCATGACAGGGATTACGCAGCAATCATACGACATGGCTACTATATTATAGGCTGTCAACGACATCACCACAGCATCGCCCATTTGCGATTGCCTGCCGGTGAATTTTGCGGTCTGAAACAAACAAAGACGTTAAACACATTAAGCGTGCTTGAAATTTTTAGACCGTGAAATTCATGGGCGAGCTGGCGAAGGTATTGGGTTAAATTGGGTGGCTCACACACTGGGTTCAATAGCGTGTAACCACAAGATAAAGTACCGATAAATTGCGATCGTGAAGAAATCGTAAATTGGATGCGCTAAAATTGCGCACTCGCGCCAAAGGCGCATAAGCGCAACCTGATGGGCATCCTGATTTTCATTCCAACCTACAACGAACGCGGCAATGTGGCCCGATTGTGTCAACAACTCAACGCCTTGCGTGAGCATCAGCCTACACCCGTCATCGCCGATATTTTGTTTGTCGATGACAACTCACCCGATGGCACGGGTGAAGCGCTAGACCAGCTCGCGGCACAATTTCCGCAAGTACATATCATCCATCGCGCTGGCAAAGAGGGCATCGGCACGGCGCATCAAGTCGGCATTCGTTATGCATACGCCCATGGTTACGATACGCTCATCACCATGGATTGCGACGGAACCCATCCACCCGAATACATCCCCGAATTCTTGGCCGAGACCAACGCACCGGTAGCGGTGGGGTCACGTTATTTAAAACGCAATAGTTTAGATGAATGGACATGGCTGCGGCGCATCATGACCTATGGCGGGCATATGCTCACCCGCACCTTTCTCAATATGCCTTACGATGCCTCATCAGCCTATCGCCGTTATCGCCTCAAGCAAATTCCACTTCAACTCTTTGATCTCGTGCAGGCGCGTGGCTACGGCTTTTTCTTCGAGAGTTTATATGCGCTACATGTCAACCACTTCGCCATCCACGAGGTCGGCATTATTTTGCCCGCCCGCGGCAGCGGCGAATCTAAAATGTCATTTCAAGAGGCATGGCGCGGCATCAGCCGCATCTTCACGCTCTGGTTCAGCGTCGCCCGCAACCGCAAACGGTATCAGCTAGTAGATAGTAATAGTAGATAGTGATAGCGAATAACTAATGCTATCTACTATTACTATCTACCATCGGCTATCTACCATCGGCTATCTACTAAAAATCATGGCTATTCGTATTTTCTGCACCATCGGCGCGGCATTATTGCTCATAGGTGTGGCGTTGCCGCAATTGCTCTACCCGCTGTGGTTCGACCAGGGCGCATTTGCGGCTTGTGCCGATGTCATTCGGCGCGGCGGGGTGATGTATCGAGATTGCTGGGAGGTGCGCGGGCCACTCTTGCCGCTGCTGCTGACATTGCCGCGCAGCCTGTCATCATCTGCGGCTACCATTCACGCCTTTGAATTAATGTGGCAAGCGCTGACGGCACTGTCGCTAGGATTGCTGGCACGGCGCATGTTTGGCAGGCTTGCCGCCTTCATCGCTCCCACCCTCTATTGGCTGATGTTCGCCAGCCTCAATTATTGGGCCACCGTGCAAGCCGAGGGCTTCGCCAACCTATTTTTTGTGCTAGCCTTACTCAGCCTCACCTCAAAACACCGCTTTGCGCCCTTGTTCGCTGGCCTATGCTGCGGTCTGCTCTTCTGGTTCAAATACCCCTTCGCCATTTTCAGCCTGCTTCTTTTCATCGCTAAACCCCACCTCACGACCCTCCAATCCCCAATCCAAAATCTAAAATCCAAAATTCTCCTCGGCCTAATCCTTCCCATCACCTTCGGCCTCATTTACTTTGCGCTGAATGGGGCATTGGCCGACTGGTGGTTGCATGTGCAATACGACATCGCCACCTTTAACAATGTGCCACTGGCCCACCGCTGGGAATGGCTGACCGGCCTGTTTTGGATCGAGATCAAGGCCTTCGTCAGCAATGGCAACACCCCTACCGCTGGCTGGAAAGCCACCGTATTGCAATGGGATATTTTGGGGCGCGGCTACCCCTTTATTTTTGGGTTGATGGGGCTAGGCCTGCTGCGCGGCTTGCGCTCAAGCCAATATCGCCGCCCGGCCCTCATCGCCCTCGCCTATCTCGCCATCGTCGTCGGCCTCAATATTTGGCAAGGCCATTCCTATCGTTACCATTTTGTCATTTGGCTGCCCGCGATGGCGTTGCTCGCCAGCGCCGCCGCATTGCCCATCACAACACCCCACCCCAAAGCTTGGGTACAGTTACAAATGGGCAGCGTCTTCGGCTTAACATGTTTGGCTTGCCTCGGCCTGGTCGCCGCCATGTGGCCTTGGCTGCGCGATGCCTATGACAATGTCGTCATTCAACGCAAACCCATCGCCCAAACCGTCAGTGAATCAGCCTTAGCCGATTACGACAATTTGGCGCGTTTTGTGCGCGACAATACCAGCCCCAACGATAGCATCTTTATCTACAGCGATGTGCCCGCGGTCTACGCCCTCGCCGAGCGACCCAACGCCACCCGTTTTCCCTACATGCGTTGGGTCGATGAGGCCGGTGATGACGAAATTCGTGAGCGCTACACCGCACAACTGCTCACCGATCTACAACGCACCCGTCCCAAATTCTTCATCCTCAGCCGCGATGGCTTTCCTTGGCCCGAAGCCAAATTTATCGAATCGTGGAAAAGACAAAAAAGCGTCAATGATTGGGTTGAGGCCAACTATGCCTACTCTGGCGAAAATGGGCCATTCTTGGTTTTTGCGCGCAAATAAAATCAACGAATCAACTATGTAACCATCTACACGGGTGTATAGTTCACCCATGACTTCCGCCCCCAACCTTCGCCTCATCAATGTGCGCCAGCCCAATGGTGACATGGTGCATCTGAGCATCGAGAATGGCCTGATCAGCGCCATCACACCCGCCGCCCAAGCCTCATCCACGCCCACCCACACCCAAAGCATCGATGCCGCCGGACGGCTGCTTTTCCCGGGCTTCGTCGATGCCCATGCCCACATCGACAAAAGCCTGCTTGGGCTGCCTTGGTATCACAACGAAGTCGGCCCCAGTCTAACTGACAAAATCGACAATGAGCGGCGCTACCGCGTCGAGCAAGGCATCGATTCATACACCCAATCCAGCCACGTGGCACGGCGTATGATTAACGCTGGCACGACCCATGTGCGCACCTTCGTCGATATCGACACCGAGATCGGCCTGAGCGGTTTCGATGGCGTGATGCGAATGCGTGATGAGATGCGCGACGAGCTGACGGTGCAAGTGGTGGCTTTTCCGCAAAGCGGCATGTTGGCCCGTCCCGGCACAGTTGCATTGATGGAAGCCGCGTTGCGCAACGGCGCACACGTGGTGGGCGGGCTTGACCCATCCACCATCGACCGTGACCCCAAAGGCCACCTCGATACCATCTTTGATATGGCGGCGCGTTATAACGTCGATGTGGATGTGCATTTGCATGAACCCGCCGAATTGGGGGCGTTGTCGGTCGAGCTAATTGCCGAACGCACTGCCGCACTGGGTTGGCAGGGGCGTGTCGTCATCAGCCACGCCTTTTGTTTGGGCGGGGTTGATGACAGCTACACTGGCAAATTGATCGAGCTGCTGCTCAAAAACGACATCGCCATTATGAGTCATGGCCCAAGCGGCTCACGCGCTGCCCCACCCGTCAAGCGCTTGCATCAGGCTGGGGTGCGGCTATGCGCAGGTAATGATGGCATTCGTGACACATGGGGGCCGCTCAATATGCCCGATATGCTGCTACGCGCCTTTCTCATCGCCTACCGCAATAATTTTCGGCGCGACGACGAGCTAGAAATTGCGTTACATATGTGCAGCTACGGCGGCGCTCATGTCATAGGCGCACAAAATTACGGCCTTGCTGTCGGCAGCCCCGCCGACCTCGTCATCGTCAATGGTCAAAACCACCTCGAAGCCATGATCGAGCGCCCCCCACGTTGGCTGGTGCTGAAAGGGGGAAAGATAGTGCAAAGTGCAAAGTAAAAAGTGGAAAGTGCAAAGTTAGGAAAACAGAGCACTTTGCACTTTCCACTTTTCACTTTGCACTTTGCACTTTTTACTTTGCACTTTGCACTTTTTACTTTGCACTTCCCTTGTGATACTATATTTACATGAGTAACGCTACCCAATCTCACGATCTCGATGCCGCGTTAAAGGCGGCGCAGAACCAATTCACCGCCCAAAACCCCAACAGCTTGGCCCAAAACCAAGCCGCCAGCAAGGTGATGCCGGGCGGCAACACCCGCACCGTGCTGTATTTTGCGCCCTTCCCCGTTACCATCACCCACGGCCAAGATTGTTGGCTGTGGGATTTAGACGGGCACAAGTATCTCGATTTGCTCGGTGAATATACCGCTGGTATTTATGGACACTCCAACCCGCGCATCCGCGAAGCCATTGTGCAGGCGCTCGACGGCGGCATCAACCTCGGCGGGCATAATGTCGCTGAAGCCAAATTGGCCCAAGTGTTATGCCAGCGATTCCCCTCGATCGAGCTGGTGCGCTTTACCAACAGCGGCACCGAAGCCAACCTGATGGCCTTGGCCGCCGCCCGTGCCTTCACCAAACGCAACAAGATTTTGGCGTTTAAGGGCGGCTATCACGGTGGGGTGTTGTCGTTTGGTGGCAATGTGCCCAGCGCCCCACCCAATGCGCCTTTTGATGTGGTGTTGGCCCCTTATAACGACATCACCGGCACCCAAGCCGTGCTGGCCGAATATGGCGAGCAATTGGCCGCCATCATTCTTGAGCCAATGATGGGCGGCGGCGGGTGTATTCCCGCCAGCCACGACTTTTTGGCCTATTTGCGCCGCGCCGCCAACACCTGCGGCAGCCTGCTCATTTTTGATGAGGTGATGACCTCGCGTTTGTCACCCGGCGGTTTGCAAGCTGTGCACAATATTTTGCCCGACCTCACCACACTCGGCAAATATATTGGCGGCGGCATGTCGTTTGGGGCCTTTGGTGGCAACGCCAAAGTAATGGCGCTATATGACCCCGCCCGCCCCGATGCCTTATCACACGCTGGCACGTTTAACAACAATGTGCTGACCATGAATGCCGGTTACACCGCCATGACCGAAATTTACACCCCCGAAACTGCCATCAGCTTTAACAAACAAGGTGATGCCCTGCGCACCCAGTTAAATGAATTGTGTCAGCGCGAAGAAGTAGGCATGCAATTTAGCGGCATCGGCACAATGATGAACGCCCATTTCAGCTCAGACCCCATTCTTGCCCCGGCTGATGTCGCCAAAAGCGACCTGCGCCTGCGCGAATTGTTTTTTATGGACATGCTTGAGCAAAGCATTTGGACCGCCCGCCGCAACATGATCAACCTCAGCCTGCCGGTCGGCGAGGCCGAAAGCAGCATGTTGGTCGAAGCCGTCGGGCAATTTATTGAGCGCCGCCGCAGCGTGTTAGACGCACATGCGCATTAATGCAAACGAGACGATAGCTTAGTGCGCGTCTGGGGACGCGCACTAAGCATATTAAGCAATGGCCTTGCCATTTTCCATCACCACCCGCCGTGTTACGCCACTCATACCACGCCCAAGCTCGTGGGTTGCCATCAAAATTGCTGCGCCACTTTGAGCGTGGCGATTGAGCAACCCCGACAAAATATCGGCAGAATGTTGGTCGAGGCCGGTAAATGGCTCATCTAACAACAGCAAGGCTGGCTGATGCAACAGCGCCCGCGCAATGGTGAGCCGCTGCTGCATACCGCGTGAAAAGGTGCGCACCCGTTCATTGGCGCGTTTGCCCAATTCAACCTCGGCCAATAAGGTTTCGATACGCCCCAAATTTTTGGCGGTTAATTGATGTAAACGCGCATGAAATTCTAAATTTTCACGGGCCGTGAGGTCTGGGTATAACATCGGCTGGTGCATGACCGCGCCGATAAAACGGCGAGCGCAGTCTGGGTGTTTCATCGCATCAGTATCACAAATGCTTATTTCGCCGCGATCTGGGCGCATCAAAGTCGCCAAAATGCGAATGAGGGTGGTTTTGCCAGCGCCATTTGTGCCCAACAGCGCCACAAAATCACCCGCTTGCAGCGTAATCGATGCCCCACGCAAGACCGGGCGCATCCCATACAATTTGCTCAGGTCACGAGCGGCGAGTAACGTCATTTGTTTTTACCTTTTTTAGATGGCGCTAAGCGCGACAAAAACGCCTCGCGTTGCTGATGGTAATCGGCCTCAGCCAATTTGCCCGCCTCAAAGTCGTCATCTAAATCAGCAACGGCCTGTAACAAAGCTTGGCGCACCACTTTATCGCCGCTAATCGCCGGTGACACACCCGCCCTTAATGCCCGACCGCGCAAAACAGCCAAATAAAGCACCCCCAACGACAACACCAACAAACCAACGCCGATCCCAATTGATAGATTGTCGGACCCGGGCACAGCGACAGCACGGGGCTGCCCAATCAACTCGAAGCGTATTTTGCCCGCCGCAGCCAGCCCTTTGTCGGCTGCATATAAATTAAACGTGGTGTTTTGCACCTGTTGCGGGCCACGATCCACCAAACCCGCCCCAGTTGCCCGTAATTCTTTGCTCGGCAACACCACATCCCATTTTTGCAACGGATAAAACATCTCGCGTTCAATGGTTTTGTTATTGCGATAAGGAATATCGTAGATAAGCGTTACGCCACTGGCACGCGCACCCGGCATGAC
>CAMDWA010000194.1 GCA_945877855.1 Thermoflexus hugenholtzii JAD2
TGAAATAAGTCATAAGTCATGAGTCACGAGTCACGAGTCACGGCTCATGGCTCACGGCTCATGGCTCACGGCTCACGACTCATGGCTCATGGCTCACGGCTCACGGCTCACGGCTCATGGCTCACGGCTCACGGCTCACGGCTCATGGCTCACGGCTCACGGCTCATAGCCCCCCAACTTCCCATGTTAAAAATTCTTGACCCAAGACACAGCCTAGCCGTTCGGCTAGGCATGGCTATTGCTGCTGTTAGCATTTTGTTGTCGCTCATTACCAGCTTGGTGGTGGGCAATATGGCCGAAAAGGAGCAAGAATTTATCACGGGGGTGCTGCTCAGCCAAAGCGCCCAACAGAGCATCAATATGCTCGATGCTGAGATTTATGTGCGTCTGCAAAATGTGCAAGGGGTGGCATCAAATATTAATGTGCAACGGGGTTTAGAGCAAATGAACACGAAACGCGCCTTGCTCACCCAAATGCATACCGCTAACCCAGAATTTGTGTGGATCGGGTTGCTCGATTTAACCGGCACAGTGCAAATTGCGACCGATGGCGTGCTAGAGGGCGCGAATTTGTCATCACAAAAATGGTTTGTCGAAGGCAAAAAAGCCGCTTATGTTAGCAATGTTTACACCTTCGACACCCTCGCCCAACAATTGCCAACACCCGCCAATGACCAGCCGCTGCGTTTTTTGGCGCTGGCAGCACCCATTGTCGATGTGTCGGGGCAGACAGTGGGGGTGTTGGTGGCCCAATTAAATTTTGACTGGGCCAATAGCATCATCGACCGAGTGCTACAAATGCTCACCGAGCGCCACCCGACCGATTTTTTTATTTTGCAACCAGACGGCAGTGTGTTATTGTCTTCAAGCGCGCCGATCACCATCCCAAACCTCATCCGTTACGAGCGGCGTGGCCCCAGTCGTGGTCATTTTCTAAGCACATGGGGCGATGGCGTCTCATACTTAACCGGTTTTGCGCGTAATGATGGCTTTGACACCTTTAAAGGCCTCGGTTGGAACATGTTGGTGCGCGAAACGACCGCCAGCGCCTTTGAACCCTTTCGCACCTTGCGTTTGCGCATTGCCATTTCGGGCATGGGTTTAGGCTTGCTATTTGCGGCCTTGGGGGTGTGGCTGGTGCATCGCCTCACCCGCTCACTCAATCATATTGCCGATGCCGCCGATGCCTTGCGCATCCGCGATGAAACCAGCGATGCCCCCGTTGCCATTCCCAATCCATTCCCCATTTTGCCGGGCAATGACGAAGTGGCCCGCGTGGCGCGTTCGCTCAATCGGCTGGTGCAATCGCTCGAAGACCGCAACCACACCTTGCGCGAATTTAACGCCTCGTTAGAGCAGCGGGTGGCCGAGCGCACCTACGAGGTCGAACAGCTTAGCCTGCGCAACCAACAATCTGCCGTTGCCTTCGAGCGGGTGCGTATGGCGCGTGAGTTACACGACACTTTGGCCCATTCGTTAGCGGCCATGTCGGTGCAGCTAGAGGTGATGGAAGACATGGCCGGCGACAACGCTGCCTTGCGCCAACAAATCATACGGGTGGGCGACCTTGCCCACGATGGCTTGGTGAATGCCCGCCGCGCCATCCAAGATTTGCGGGTCGATTTGGTCGAGCAATATGGCTTGTATGGCGCTTTACAGCGCTATGTCAGCACCATCGCCCAACGTATCAATATTCCCATTCGCTATGAAAAAATCGGCGGTGATGTAGCCCTAAGCGCCACCCAAGCCGATACGCTATTTCGGATTGTGCAAGAGGCGTTGAATAATATTGAAAAACACGCCCAAGCACGTTCGGCGCTGCTGCGCATCAGCTCGGCCCACCCGCAACAGCTTAGCCTAATGGTGCAAGACGATGGTTTGGGTTTTGCCAACAGCGATCAAGCTCAACATTTTGGGCTGCGCGGCTTGGCCGAGCGGGCGCGGCTGATTGGCGCTGAGGTGCAAATTGACAGCGCTCCGAATCGTGGTACGACGCTGACGGTGACGCTGGTTTTAATTAATGGTTAATGGTTAATTGTCAATGGTTAATTAATCATTGACAATTAACCATTAATCATTAATCATTAACCATTAACCATTAACCATTAACTATGCGGCAAAGGCACGTTGCCCAAGTGCGGCCTTGGCTTTGGTCGGGCAGGGTTTCATGCGCCGCCTATCGTGGGGTGTTGCAGATGCCCAGCAGCTCAAAGCTGCTGGGCATCTCCTGTAGCCTCGGCTTGCGGCAAAGGCACGTTGCCCAATTGTGGCCTTGGCTTTGCTCGGGCAGCGTTTTATGCGCCGCCCCTCGTAGGGTGCGGCAGATGCCCAGCAGCTTCAAGCTGCTGGGCATCTCCTGTAGCCTCGGCTTGTGGCAAAGTCAGGTTGCCCAACTGCGGCCTTGGCTTTGGTGGGGCGGGGTTCTATGCGCCGCCTATCGCGGGGTGCGGCAGATGCCCAGCAGCTTCAAGCTGCTGGGCATCTCTTGTAGCCTCGGCTTGTGGCAAAGGCAGGTTGCCCAAGTGCGGCCTTGGCTTTGGTCGGGCAGGGTTTCATGCGCCAACCATCGCGGGGTGCGGCAGATGCGGTGCACCTTCAAGGTGCGCCGCATCTCCTGTAGCCTCGGCTTGTGGCAAAGGCACGTTGCCCAATTGCAGCATTGGCCTTGGTCGGGTAGGGTTTCATGCGCCAACTATCGCGGGGTGCGGCAGATGCGGTGCACCTTCAAGGTGCGCCGCATCTCCTACAGCCTCGGCTTGTGGCAAAGGCACGTTGCCCAACTGTGGGCTTGGCTTTGGTTGGACAAGGGTTCATGCGCCGACTATCGCGGGGTGCGTCAGTCGCCCTAGATTTTGGGGCTTGGCGGTGCGCTTGAGGCGTTTAGAGGTTCGTGAAGCGCATGTGAAGCGGTTGGTGGGGCATACTTGCGTTTAAATTGATAGAAAAGCTTACAAAAAATCTGTATAAAATATTAATTGTGCGATGAGTGTGGTTTTAAAGGGTTGAATGTAAAAGCGGGTAACCGTAGTCATTTGCTGAACCTATAGTAATGTTGCCAATTTGATAGGCAAGGAGGGAATGAAGAATTCTAAATAAGTTAATCGAAACGGACATTTAAATTAAAAACATAACAAGTAATACAAATTCAAAATGTAGTTTTGTGAGAATTTTATGACAAGCATATCTAAGAAAGACCATTCGGTTAAGGGTATTGACGATGATTTTGAGGCAGCAAAAAAGAAATTTATTAGTGATGCGTCAGATGGCGGTGAGAATAAGCCGATTGCAAAATTATTGACTGATTTTTTTGATCTAACAATAACTACCGATGAGCAAAAGATAGCTGCGGCAAGAGACAGCATAGGCGCTTTTCATTATTTTTCAAAGGCTGACCCAATCATTATTCAATTTTTGTTTAATAGAATTTCAGATGGGTTAATAACGCTTGCAAAGAAAATTGATACGACAAATGCTAACGACTCAAATTTACCTCCCAGCGAAATGTACAGGGTGGGTTATCGAACAGCATGTAATTTTCCAGCTTTGGATTATCCAGCTTTATTTCAAAGTTTAATAAAATCATTGCTTGGGACCCCATCATTGCAACATGGGACGACTGGCACAAATAGTTTTGCATTTTTTTATCATCAATTATTAAAAGACGCTATTGCTAACACTGTGGATCTAGGTGGATTTCAAGTAAACAATGTCAAAAAGCCTGAATATGTGACTGAGGAACATGCCTACACAGCTTTTTGGAATCAATTGGGTTACGATATAAATATTATTCTGCTTGCAATGTCGCAGCGGACTGGTAGCCAGATGCTTAATACGAGTTTGCTGAATGTTGATTTGGTTCAGTTAGATTGTTATGCTAACACCGAGATACAACGTGCTGTTGAGGCCGGTTTATTTGATAAAACCGCTTTGGCTGATAGCAATGGATACATTATGCCCGGTAAAACAAATAAACCCCAAAAAGTAGGCCGGCTTATTGAACCAAGACCTATTATCATTACTTATGCCAGCAAATTGCCTGTAAGTCGAATAATGCCATATAGCCCAATTGTATTGCTTGGGTTACCGGCAGAATTTAATGAACCTGGCCCTTCAATCATGAGTAATTCTCGATTATTAACTGCAATTAAACACGAGCTTGGGCATTTAGTGCTTTGGCGTGGGTATGTCGCTAAACTTTTTGATATTCCGGCTAACTATGAGACAAGAGATGAGACAATTAAGGAACTTGGAACTCCCTCGCGTTCCATTAGTCATACAAAAGGCGGAAAAGTGCTGGTTCACTTAAATCGTTATCTACGCATGATGCAATTTTCGCAATGGGTTACAGATGGTATAGAACAAATAATAGCTGATGTGTTTACGGCTATGCATTCAGAAACTAAAGCGTGTATGGATTTTTCATTTCATCGGACAAAAGCGATGATTCTTGAACGGTCGTTTTATGATAAATTTCGCTATCAACTACCCCCTGAATTAAGGCCAGAAATATTTCGTTATATTCGTGGTCAAGTTGCAAAGCAGCAAAGTGGGGGACCTGACTCAGAGTTGAAAGATGCTGAAAAATATTGGTGGGGGATTGGAGCGACACAAGGGGGTGGTATATCTCCTTCATATGGAAAAGACACTGGAGAAAATTGGGGCTGGTTAGCCGAACTTTTTGGCAACGAAGTTGGCAAAAAACATGTAAGCCCTCAAACAGTTAAACCCTATGGTATTGATATTGGGCTAGCTTATGAAGATGCTAAACGCCAATTGTTGCAAGTTGCCGAGATCATATTTCAACTCCTTGGTGGCGTCTCAAATTCAGTCCCTAATCCCTCGCCGAGTCTTACCGGTAGACAATTAAGCGATTATTTTGACGTCACTAGCATGAACAATTATTGGGATGAGCTAAAATTAAAAGCTTGGGCCAGCTTGTTAGTCGAGGAAGAACGGTTGATGCGAACAGAATACAAAAATTCAGGCGGGATTGGCGCCTATGATGCTTATACCACTGACAACGAGGAACTAAACTTCTACACCCTGCTATACGCCGGAGGCTGGATCATGCAAAGCTCGGGAAACACTGGGTCAACCCCTCCCTAAGATTAAATGACAAAGGCGCTATCTTGTTTGATTCGACCAAACAAGATAGCGCCTTTGCGCGAGATAGGTTTAGTCGAGCCTCTTTAGGGCGCTATCAATGATTTGAATCAACGATTTGACGTGTTTTGTCGCCATTTCGAGCGCTTGTGTCAAAAAATTCTTGGCTTGTTGCTTGTCTCCCTTTCTGGTATAGGCGATGCCCAGTCGGTATAAGTTCATCGTCATGCCATTTTTATCATTAAATTTGACTTGCATTTGGTAGGCGTTGTTTAGTAAGGCAATGGCTTTGTCAAACTGCGCTAATTCGATTGCGATTGCTCCATGCTCGGAAATTGCGAATGCTTCCGATTTTTGATCTCCAATTCGATCAAATAATGCAATGCTTTCTAAAATACATGCTTCAGCTAAAAAAAATTCTTTAAAGATACGCAACATGGCGGCCTTAGATAACATTAGCGAACCTATTTCACGAATGTTATTGTTCTTGCGAGCAATAGCAAAAGCCTGTTGATAATATTCCTCAGCCGTAGTCTTAAGCGTTAAATCATCTGTGATTCTGATCAGACCGACTGAGATATCGAAGAGCAACCTAAATATTGGCAATAATTTATCTTCGTTAGTGTGTTTACGATGATGATCTAATGATTCCTCTGCATATTTTTTTGCTTCTAAATAAGAGAATGAATTTTGTGAAATTCTCGCCTTTTGCCGATAACTCTCGCCCAACAGCACATCATCATTCAACTCTTCGCCAATATCAACACATACATCCAAATCCTCATTTGCCTTTACATACGCCCCTTGCTCAATCGCCCGCTGGGCTTGTTCATACAAAATCAGGCTAATACTATGGGGGTCCATTTTGCGGGTGCCAATCTTCAAGCCACGCGCAAAATACGTTTCAGCCTCGGCATAATCGCCTTGCCGCACACAAGCGCGACCCCAATAGGCGAGGCACTTGACCAGCGCTCGCTCATCGCCTAAGCGCTCTGCCGCCTCACACGCCCAACGATAGGCGGTGCGGGCATCGGTATAGCGTCCGCGTGTATTCCATGCTTCGCCAAGGGCGTTGGCATAGGCCAGCACGGTCGGCCAGTCTTGGGCGTTGGCGGCGTTGCTCATGCCATCCAACAGGTTGGCCCATTCGGGTTCTAACAGCTTGTAGGTTTTTGCATGGTTCTGGGCAAACTGCAAATAATAGGCCGTTAGCGCGGCCTTGGCTTTGGCCTGTTGCGGCGGGTTGGCCGCCAACTTGTCGGCCACAAAGCGCCGCAACAAGGCGTGCATATAAAAACGCAGCACCTTTGGGGCTTCGCCATCTGCGCCATATAAAAACGACAGACTGATGTGCTGACGCTGAATGAGCGATTTGCGGGTGAGCGCCTGAAGCAGAGGCACATCGGTGTCGGCCACTTGCTCGGCGGCGGCGATGGCAAACCCATCGTTAAAGGCCGACAAAATTGCCAACACACGCCGTTCTTCGTCAGTCAGCAATTGCCAAGACGACTCGAACACGGCGCGGATGCTGTGCTGGCGTTCGGGCAAGTCGCCAGCTTCATTTTGCAACACCTGTAAGGCGGCGCGAATGCGGGTGGCAATCTCGTTGGGCGACAACAGCCCGACATTTGAAGCCGCCAACAAGATCGCCAATGGCATGCCTTCGGCTAATTGGCAAATGCTGATAATATCGTC
>CAMDWA010000195.1 GCA_945877855.1 Thermoflexus hugenholtzii JAD2
TGTGTATATTTTCGTTTGCGCTATAGATTAGCGCAATATTGACTTGTTGGCCGGCAAATTTTGACACATCTAAGTTATATTTCGCCCAATTGTTTTGACCCGTATTATGAGTTCTACATAGCCCTAACGCCCCCCCATCAGTGTTTTCACCTAATCTAATTACAAAAAAATCATTTTCGCAACTATCTTCTTCAGATTCAATCATTGCCCAAAATGTTAGCTTGCGAGCACTTGCAGGAATAGATAAAGTTTGATCAATTGCTCTAATATCTTTAGTACCAAAAGACGATAATGGATTAAGTACCCCAAAAAGCCATTTTCCGCCATGTGGAACCCATTGCCGAACTTTGTAGTCATAGTTATCAGCCTGACTGATAAAAGGCCAAACAATATCCCAAAGTGCTGGTTGAATACTAGCTGGATATTCTTTTAAATCAACAGAAACTCTCCAACCCAAACTTCGACACTCAAAATCAGCATTTGTGAAATTCTGTAGCTGAGAGATTTTATGATAAGCACCTTCATTACTAATAGCGTCTAGGAACATAGACGCTAAATAAACATTAAACTTGCGAGGTTCGGGAGGCGGTAATGTGCGTGCTAAAGCAACTGCGCGATTTGCATTGACAATTCCCGAACCTCCTCCAAGCGCATTGTTACAAGCATTATTTACCTTAAATGGTTGTGCTGTTTTGCGTAAAGTATCCACGATTTGCTCAAATGATAGATTGGGGTTGGCTGCTAGCATAAGTGAAACAACACCAGTGACATGTGGTGCTGCCATGCTTGTGCCATTAAGGTATTTATAGTTGTTTCCACGTGGAACGGTTGAACCACCGTTATAAGGGGCTACGATACCTTCTATATCACCACGCTCACCACCCGGGGCTGAAATATCTATCCAACTACCATAATTGCTATAGCTTGCTAGTTCTCCAGATTTATTAGATGCTGCAACAACAATAATACGCTTACACGCAGCTAAGCTCCCAGTTAATGCAGATGTTGACTCGTTCCCAGCCGCAACCACAATTATCTTGTTTGCAGAAAAAGTCTGGTCGATAGCTGCTTGATACGCAGCATTACAACCATCTAAGTTAAACGAACTTCCTAGACTAAGATTAATTACTTTTGCGGGATTAGGGTTGTTTGGCACACCCGGAACATTAAACCCAGATGCCCAACGTATTGCATCCACAATATCCGACAATGTTCCGCTTCCACACCGACCTAGAGCGCGGACTGGTAATATTTTTGATTTCAAATTTACACCAACAGATCCTTGTCCATCTGCATTTGCTGCAATAATACCCGCAACATGAGTACCATGCCATGAGCTATAACTAATTTGTCTTCCATTCGCATTTGTACACCAAGTTCCTGCATCACTAGGGTCGCTATCACGTCCATCACCATCACGAGATGAAATCACATCTGAAATAAAGTCATAACCCTGCAACAATCTACCTGCAAACTCACTTTGATCTGATAAAATACCACTGTCTACAACTGCAACAACCATGTTTGAATTCCCAGTTGTTATATCCCATGCTAGGGGCATATCTATTCCATATTCAGTCGTGCTTGGTGTGTGTAGATTCCATTGATTAAAATAGAGTGAATCTCCTGCCGGAATGATATTAGCTCCATCAAATTTAGTTTTAATTAACTCTGGCGGAGGTAACGAAGCAGTAGTGACCAGTTCATCAATTGCCGCATATTCAATTTCTGATATGTTTTGAAATTTTGCAATAATCTGCCGGGCTTCAGCAAGATTGACTTCTTTTGTTAATTCAACAAGATGTGCTTGTCCAGACATCTCCCGTACATGATGCACTTTAAAACCAATCTGGCGGTCTATTAACTCTAGCGCGGTCAATGTTAAATCATGAAAATTAGGGGTGTCAGGAGGTTGTGTTGCATGGTTTTTAGATAAAATTTGATACTTCTCTGGATTCTTAAACTTGAGAATGATCCGATTTACATTTACATCAGCTTTTGACGATTTGCTGTTTAATATTTCTTGAACTTTCTGTATTTGTGTAGGTGTTAACGGTTCAAAATCATTTTTGGTTTGACTTTGTGTTTGTTGGGGTATAACTAATGATGTAACAAGCACTACGGTTACACTTAATTTTTTAACCAATAAATTTATTTTTTTCATTTGAAAACCTCATAAAATAGTTAAAGATAATTTAATTGTTTAAAACAATTTCTCACATAACATTTTCAACATAAGCCGTGTTAATTCTTCAGGTTTATTCAAATCGGCAACCTGCAAGAAACCCTGCTCATCAAATGCCTTGGCATGGGCATTACGCCCGCGTGATTCAACTGCGGCAGCAAGCGAGTCTGCTGCCCGCCCACTGCCTTTAATTGCAATAACAGGATGCCCTGAGGTAAAGCTAAAAGCGACATCACGCCAAGTCACTTCACCACCATTAGCCACAATCGTAATCACAGGTTGGGTAAAGCCGATCTCGCTACTAATAGCTGATATCCATTTCGACTCATCGCTCCAATCTGACCCGGGCACAAGCATAAAGTGACTATGATTGGGTTCTGGTGGGGCGGCTTTAGACCGAATACGTGGGCTGTCTTCCTCTAATTGCAAAGTGCCTTTTGCCACGACCCCAATCAACGGAAAAGTTGCCTTGTGTTTAGTCCTAGCTTGGCCCATCAGGCGCATCACCCCTGAATCAGTCCCGCCGTCAATAACAGAAACTTGCAATTCTTCGCACATGGGCACAATGATCTTTTCAAACAAACTGTTTAATCGTCCAGTGCGTTCGTCACTTAATCCATCAGCACCACCAATAATCACAACGGCTGGTCGTTGTGTATCAAGTTCAAGCGCTTCTAGTGCATAGCGAATTGGTATATTTTCACGCACATAGATCGCAGGCGCAGAAAGACCATTCGTAAATTGCAGATGAAAGACACCATCTGCATTACCCGGTTTAATTGGTCGAACATGTCCAACGGCAATCGCCTTTTCCAAAACATCATATAAATACTCTCGAATTTCATTTTGCTGATGATCTAGCCCTAGCTGAGACAAATAAGCCCGCAGCCATTTTTCATCTCGTCGGCCTATGCGTATCGCATCCACTGCAACCGCTTTAATTTCTTCTGATGTATTGGGTATGGCACGTCCATCTTACCACGATTTCACTCTCGATGCTGTTGTACCTCCTCTAACATAACGCATCACAACTGCTTGCATACTACATCCTGCCTCTAAACTAATTGATTTAAAAGCTTGTTCAAGCAACACTTTAAAAGCCGCATAACGTAATTCTTCAGCAGCAGCATAAGCCGAATACAATTTGGACTTTTTCGGTGATTGATTCATCATTGATATAGCTTAAGTAAATTTTTTTCGCAAAAAAGCGAAATTAACTTCTGTCCTATACAAGCAAATTTACCATAAAAGTGAGATTTTTGTTAGTAAAAAATGAGGTTTTAATTTGACAGTTTCCACAATTTATCCACAATAGTATTTCAGAAAAATTATTTTTCAATTTTTTTGCTATATTTTCTAAGTAATAGTGATTAAACAGATAGATTGTGGCTTATAAAACGGCGACTCAAGCAAGGGAACCAATTCAACCTACAATTTATTTAGTGGTGTGATTTGAGACAAAAACAGGACGACAATATTATTAGATTTTCGCGTACAATCAGCCCCCTATGTCAACAACGGCGTTTCAGGAGACGGCTCTGGCGAGCCAAATGAGTATTGATGAACAGGTGACTTGGCTGATGCAAGGCACTGAATTTGGCGATGAAACCCTCGCCAAAACCATGACCCGCGAGCTGCGTGCGCGGCTCGAAGAGAGCCGCCGCACCGGCAAGCCGCTCAAGGTGTATTGTGGCTACGACCCACGCACCGGCGACTTGCATTTGGGGCACACCATCACCATGCGCAAATTGCGGGCGTTTCAAGAATTGGGGCATGAGGTTACATTTTTGATTGGAACCTATACCAGCCTGCTCGGTGACCCATCTGACAAAAACAAGGCCCGCGATTTGTTAACCGAAGAAACCGTCGCCGCCAATGCCCGCACTTATGCCGAGCAAGCCTTTAAAATTCTGGATCGCAGCAAAACCCAAGTGCGTTTTAACGCCGAATGGCTAAGCGAATTAAGCTTTTTAGATGTCATTAAGTTGGCGCAAAACTTCACCATTCAACAATTTATGACCCGCGAAAATTTTGCGTTGCGATTGGAGAAGGGCGAACCCATTTATTTGCACGAGACGTTTTATGCGCTCATGCAGGGCTACGATGCCGTTGCCCAAGAAACCGATGTGCAAGTGGGCGGCAGCGACCAATTGTTTAACATTTTGACGGCTGGGCGCAAATTGCAAGAGGCCTATGGGCAAAAAGGCCAAATCGGCTTGTTTGTCAAAATTTTGCCCGGCACCGATGGTGTGGTCAAAATGAGCAAATCACTCGGCAACCACATTCCCATCATGGCCGCGCCCGAAGACATGTATGGCAAAGTGATGTCGGTTCCCGACAGCGCCCTGATGGTGTATTTCGAGTTGGCAACCCGCTACACCCCCAGCATGATCGACGCCATTAAGGCCCAATTAGCGGCGGGTGTCAACCCGCGTGATGTCAAAATGGCCTTGGCGCGCGAAATCGTCAGCATTTTTTATGGCGACGAGGCCGCCCAACAAGCCGAGGCGCATTTTAAGAATATCTTTCAGAAAGGCAATCGCCCTGATGAGATGCCCGAATTTAAACTCGAGCAGCCCATGCAGATTGCCGACATTATGGCGGCAACCAAAATGGCGGCCTCAAAAAATGAAGCCAAGCGTTTGATCGCGGGGGCGGGTGTGTCGCTCGATGATCGCCGTATTGAAGATTTTGCCGAACTGGTGCAGCCCGGTTCAAACGCGGTCTTGCAGGTTGGCAAACGGCGGTTTATGAAATTGGTGTAAATCGGCCTGTTTTTATCTAATAAAACGTATCTTCTCAATAATTCGAGGTAAACCCGAAAGGTGTAATGTCGAAATCACTATATGGCCTTTGTGAACAGGGGCTTTGCCCCTGTTCACAAAGGCCATATAGTGATTTCGACGAAAATTTGTTTTATTCGCCCCATTTTATCGAGAAGATACAGGTTGCGAGATAATCGGCGCTCGCATGAAATCATTTTGCCAATTTTTAACTGAGCGTTGCCAACAAGCAAACTCGCTATTGTGTGTGGGGCTAGACCCACGAAACCCCAGCATCGCCGAGGCCCGCGCCGAATGTTTGCGCATTATCGAGGCCACCCACCCCGTTACGGCGGCCTATAAACCCAACATTGCATTTTTTGAGGCCTATGGTGCAGAGGGCATCGCAATGTTAAAAGAAGTCATCGCTCACATCCCAGCCGGCATTCCAGTCATTCTCGATGCCAAACGCGGTGACATCCCTGACACCTCACCTGCCTATGCGAAGGCCGTATTTGAAGAACTAGGCGCACATGCCGTCACCGCCAGCCCTTATATCGGCAGCGACGGCCTAAAACCATTTTTTGATCGCCCCGAACATGGCATTTTTGTATTATGCAAAACATCGAACAAAGGTGGCGATGAATTTCAAAAAATGCAGGTATTTGAGAATGGTCAAGGGTTAATGGTTAGTGGTGCGCCAAGCAGCGCAACCCGCAATTTGTATGAAGTGGTGGCGCAGCGAGCGCAGGCTTGGAATACCTTAGACAATGTGTGTTTGGTGGTTGGCACGACCGACCCCAGCGCGATGGGCAAAGTGCGTGCCGTCGCGCCAGATCTATGGTTTCTCGCACCCGGGGTTGGTGCACAAGGCGGCGATCTACAAGCCGCCATTGCGGCAGGATTGCGCCCTGACGGCCTCGGCTTGCTGTTTAATGTCAGCCGCAGCGTGGCCCGTGCCACCGACCCCGGCGCAGAGGCGCGGCGTGTGCGCGATGAAATCAACGAAGCAAGAACGAAGAACCAAGAGCCAAGAACCAAGAATACAGACTCAACACTCAGCACTCAGCACTTAAAACTTAGCACGCAACAACTGGCGCAAGATTTGTTGACGAGTGGGTGCGTGAAATTTGGTTCTTTCACCATGAAATCGGGCATTCAGTCACCCATTTATCTCGATTTACGGCGTTTGGTAACCCACCCACAAATTATGTTACGTGCAGCACAGGCGTATGCCGAATTGATGAACTCACTACAATTTGACCGCATCGCTGGCCTGCCCTATGCGGCCTTGCCCATCGCCACCGCCATTTCATTGGTGATGGATCGCCCATTGATTTACCCACGCCGCGAGGCCAAAGAATATGGCACCAAAGCCGTCATCGAGGGCGATTATGTGGCGGGTGAGACCGCCATCATCGTCGATGATCTGATTACCACGGGCGGCAGCAAGTTTGAGGCGATTGATAAATTAAAAGCCGCAGGGCTAAATGTGCGCGATGTCGTCGTATTAATCGACCGCAGTTTTGACGGTGGCAAAATTCTAGCTGAGGCAGGCTATCGGCTTCACAGCGTTGTCACCATTCATGACCTATTGCCCGAATGGGAACGCAGTGAGGCCATTACCGCCACCCAAGCCGCTGAAGTGCGGGCGTTTTTGGCAATGCGCTAAAATTTATATCACACACGAGTAAAATTGAGAAATTGTCGATTGCAGTATTGTGAC
>CAMDWA010000196.1 GCA_945877855.1 Thermoflexus hugenholtzii JAD2
ATGGCCGAGATCGAGAAGAACGACTTCAATCTAAACATCTCGCGCTACATCAGCACGGCGGTGGGTGAGGACGAGATCGACCTCATAGCGACTCATCATGAATTGCTGGAAATCGAAAATGCGATTCAGAAGGCAACACGCAAACACAATGAATTTCTGAAGGCGCTGGGCCTACCCATCTTACCCTCGGCTGAATAGACGCAGTGGTAATAAACCCCGCGCTAGACGCACAAAGCCCGCCTTCGCGGGCTGGGGCCTAGCCGCCGTAGGGCGGCTTTGTGCGTCTAGCGCGCGAATTCTATTCGCCGCGTAATCATTCACAAACTTAATTGGCGGGCAAGTCGCGTTTTTATATAAGGCTGTTCAAAAGTCAGCACTTCACTTAACCCGTCATCTCCGCTTTCGCGGAGTCATCATGATGGGCTATCACCCGGCAGCATGAAACTGGCGCAAACCTCCGAGGTCTTAGCGCGGCTGGATGTTGTAGCCACAACTTGCACTAAGACCTCGGAGGTTTAGCAGCTATTTTCACCTCAGATCCATAACGAGGCCGGTCAAAAATGCGGCAAACCCGTCAAACGACGCCGGTCTGGTGATAGATTCCCGCTTTCGCGGGAATGACGAGGCGACTATTGAACAGCCTTGATTTTTATAAACCCTCCGTGTTCTTTGTGCGCTTTGTGAGAGGGTTTGTGTTGATGAATACCTTCGCCATCTCGCCCGTGAATGAATTCACGGTCTAAAAATTTCAAACGCGCTAAAGCGCGTTCGCCGCACTCTGAATGCGTTTCAACGCATTTGTTTATTTCAGCCCATGAAATTCACGGGCAGGCAATCGCAAATTGGCGAAGGTATTGTTGATGAAAATGGTTTTTATACGAACGCTTTGACAGCGTTTCTTAAAGAAAAATGCAAGCATTCTGAGCGAAGCAGCGCGTGGTTTTTATGAAGAACGTATGATTTTACTGCGCTGCGCAGTCGAAGAAGGCGACTTTCGCCGCGAATTGCCGCCCCTTCGACTTCAGGCTGGCAATTTTTTTTGGGCTTCGGCATTCGTATCAAGCCAGCCTTCCGCTCAGGATGCTGGGCTTTCTTTTAAGAAACACGGTCTTAAGCAATGGCATCTCGTTGCATTTTTAACATCATGGCAGACACAAGCCCCATGCTCAAAAACGCCACAAAATAAGACAGCCGCACGGGCAAGCCCCAAAACGCATTCCAGCCGGTGGCCAACGCAACCCCAACACCATAAACCATCATCGCCGTCAACATGATGGAGGCGGTATCGCGGTATCGCATGGCATAGAGCGACCCCGCCGCGATTGCCCATAGCATCACCGCAATTAAGCGGCTGGTGAGCAAATCACCCGGCCAAACCCATACCAACGTTGAGGGGCCGTCATCGGTTAAAAACAAGGCCAACCCCCATAGGCCAGTAAGCATCGCCACCATCGACAGCCATGCACACGGCAGCTTCGCTGGCGCTGGCTGGGTTATCGGCCCCTCAGTTTCAAGGTTGGGTTGCCGCCACAAAAACCATAGCCCAGCCGCCGCCATACCCATTGCGATGACAAAGAACCCGTAGGTAATCGACTTGCCAAAATCAAATCGATCCAAATGGCGACCTACAATTGCCAACGCCAGCGGCCAAAGATAAACATTGAGCAAAATAAGCGCCAGCCGCACCCGCTGATTGGTTGGGCGTTTTAAGGTCAAAAAGAAGACAAGGGCAAATGTCCAGCTCGCTACCGCCAACATTCTGGATGCCAACGGCGGCAAATCCCACGCAAAACTTTGTTCAGCATCGACCCACCAAATGGGTGCGCCAATAAACCCGCCCATCAGTGTAAGCACCAACAAGGCCAAGAGGCCCACTGCCGATTGGGACAACTGACGTCGCCGAGGTTTAATCCAACGCCAATAGCCGAAAACAACGCCACTTACCAGCAATCCAAAGGCCAATATCTGGGCGGTCAAGTCTAACATTCGCGCTTCCTCATCAATCTCTTCGCCATCTCGCCCGTGAAATTCGCGGGCAGGCTCAAAACGAATATACCATACCGAAACCTCTTGGGGCTTGCGCTCGTGGTTTGTTCACTTAGTTTGTAGAAAATTGACTTCGATGTCGATTTGTAAAATTGCATTCGAATGTAAGGCTGTTCAAAAATCGCCTTCTTGTTCCCGCAAAAGCACAATCGTCTTAAATTAAGGCCTCAGCTTAACCCGTCATTCCCGCGAAAGCGGGAATCGATAACCAGACAGGCGTAGTTTGACTGGTTTGCCGTATTTTTACCTGCATCGTTATGGATCTCCGCGTTCGCGGAGATGACGGGTTAAGCACACGGCTGACTTTTGGACAGCCTTATCGAATGGCGATCAATCCTTTGTCAGACTCAGGAGCATTCTACGTAACAACGCCTGCTATGCGGGCTGAAAAATTAGCCCGCGTAGCGGGCGTTGTTAAGTAGCGCGGGGATTGATCCCCGTGCGGGCGCGATACGCCGCATTTTGTAGGGGTCAAATAGTAATGAACCAGCTAACGCCTCGGCATCCTAACACTTTTCGTAAATTTAGGGGCATTGCCAAGCTAAAAATATATTGACAAAGGTGTTGACACCCCAGATACAATTAACCCGACATGCCACCTCAATTTAATACACGCCCCGCCCACTTGCCTTTGGGCGAACGTCAAAACAGCCGGTTTTACGGTCAACACATTGTCTCGGTCAAACAATTTTCGCGGCTCGATATTGAGCACATTTTCACCATCGCCGAAGAGATGCGCATTATGGTCGAGCGCGTCGGCACATTTGATTTGCTGAAGGGCAAAGTGCTGGCGAATTTATTCTACGAGCCATCCACCCGCACCTCGTCCTCCTTTACCGCCGCGATGGAGCGCTTGGGCGGCAGCGTCATCCCGATCAGCGAAGTGAAGTATTCGTCGGTGTCGAAGGGTGAATCATTGCCCGACACCATTCGCACCTTGCAATCGTATGCCGATGTGATTGTGTTGCGGCATCATGAAAAAGGCGCGGCTGAAATTGCTGCCAAATATGCGCGTAAACCTGTCATCAACGCCGGTGACGGCCCCGGCGAACACCCGACCCAAGCCCTGCTCGACCTGTTTACCATTCGTGAAGAATTGGGGCGCATCGATGGCCTGACGGTGACGATGTTGGGCGATTTGAAGTATGGCCGCACCGTGCATTCGTTGGCCAAATTGCTGGCGTTGTTTAATGTCACGGTTAATTATGTCTCGCCCGATATTTTGCGTATGCCGGCCGAATTGGTCGATGAACTAGATGGGCGTGGCCTCAGTCAAAGCCAATTTAGCGCCCTCGAAGCCGTATTGCCCAAAACCGATGTATTGTATGTGACGCGGGTGCAAAAAGAGCGCTTCGACGATTTGGCGCTGTATGAATCGGTGAAGGGCGCATTTGTCATCACGCCCGAAACGCTCAAAATTGCCAAACAAAAGATGATCGTCATGCACCCCTTGCCGCGCGTCGGCGAAATTAGCATGGATGTCGATGATGACCCGCGTGCGGCTTACTTTCGCCAAATGGAATATGGCATGTATGTGCGTATGGCTTTGCTGGCGATGGTGCTGGGGAAAGCGTAAATTAATGGTTAATGGTTAATGATTAATGATTAATGGTTAATGGTTAATGCAGGCTTCGTATGCCCAGTGCGCCATTTTTAATGGCTGTGGTCGCTAACCATTAATCATTCACCATTAACCATTAACTGGCTAAGAACTTAGACCGCGAAGGCGGTCTTTGTGTGCCCAGCGCGGGATTTTAATCCCTGCGTTGATCTGTCTCACGAAATCAGGGCTGTTCAAAAGTCGCCTCGTCATTCCCGCTTTCGCGGGAATCTATAACCAGACAGGCGTAGTTTGACTGGTTTGCCGCATTTTTGACGGGTCTCGTTATGGATCTCCGCTTTCGCGGAGATGACGGGTTAAGTTGATCTGTCTCACTAAATGCCATCATTTGACAAAAATCTGACAACTGTAAAACAGGCGGCGAAAGCACGTTTTGGGGGCTGAGAAGCATATACAATTCACATACGCCAGATTGGCGCTGAAAAATTATATATATGTCTAAATCTCATAAAACCAAAGCCGCCAGACCCCGCGCTTATCTCGTCGGCGTAGAATTTCGCAACAATGTGCATAAACGCAAGGCTGGGCTTTCGTTACAGGCCTCGCTCGAAGAATTGGCATTGTTATGCGACACGGCTGGCCTTGACGTGGTGGGGCAAATGACGCAAACGCTTGATGCGCCCAACCCCAACACCTATATTGGTTCGGGCAAAGTTGATGAGCTATTGGCGTGGAAAAAGGCTGAAGATTTTGAAGTGGTGGTGTTTGACGATGAGCTATCGCCGCGGCATCAACGCGAATTGGAAGAATTGTTGGGCATGGGCACGACCTTGATCGACCGCACCGCGCTCATTCTCGATATTTTTGCCCAACACGCCAGCACCCGCGAAGGCTCGTTGCAGGTGGAATTGGCGCAATATGAATATCGTTTGCCACGCCTGACGCGCATGTGGACGCATTTGGCGCGACAGGCTGGCGGCGGCGCGGGTGGGGCCGGCAGTGGTGGTGTGGGCTTACGCGGCCCGGGCGAAACGCAGCTCGAAATCGACCGGCGGCTCATTCGTGACCGCATCACCAAACTCAAACTCGATTTGGAGAAGGTGCAGCAGCAACGCTCACAACAGCGCCAACAACGCAAACGCAGCGAGATTCCAGTCGTGGCGATTGTGGGCTATACCAACGCTGGCAAATCGACGCTGATCAATGCCTTGGCCAAGGCCGATGTGTTGGCCGAAGATAAATTATTCGCCACCCTCGACCCCACCACACGCCGCGTGCGGCTGCCGCGTGGGCATGAAATGTTGCTGACCGACACCGTCGGCTTTATTCAAAAATTGCCGACCCAATTGGTGGCGGCCTTTCGCGCCACCCTCGAAGAAACCGTTGAGGCCGATGCCTTGCTGCATGTGGTCGATATTACGCACGCCAATGCCAATGAACAAGCCCAGACGGTGATGGAGACGCTGGAAACATTGGGGGCGGGCGAAAAACCGATGGTGATTGCGCTTAATAAGGCCGACAAACGCAATGCCGACCTCGTGGCGCTTGACAAGGCTGAAGAATCAGCCGAAGAATCGGGCGGGCGTGGCTTGCCTGAGGCCAATGGCATCTTAAGCGAGGGTGTGCCGGTCTCGGCCCTCAAACACACCGGGCTTGAAGCGTTGTTGAGCGAAATCGAATCGGTCTTGTTCGAGCGCCTCATCCCCATCAAGGTGCGGTTGCCATTTAAGGCCGGTGACCTGATGTCGATGATTCGCCGTGCCGGGAATATCGAATCTGAAATCCCCGAAGAAAATGGCATGTTGATCGAGGCACGTGTGCCCGGTCGGATGTTAGATTCGTTTAAGGCCTATTTGGTGAAGTAGGGTGAAGTGGAAAGTGGAAAGTGAAAAGTAAAAAGTGAAAAGACACTAAAATTTTCACTTTCTACTTTCCACTTTCCACTTTCCACTCAAAAACTATGTGCGGAAGATTTACATTAGCAATTAACCCAGCAGATTTGGCGACACGGTTTGAGGTGACGCAGACACAGGCCGCCGAAAATCTGCGCCCGCGTTATAACATCGCGCCGATGCAAAAGACGGTCATCATCAAAGATGAGCAACCCGATACGTTTGCCATGGCGACATGGGGGCTGATTCCGGTTTGGGCTAAAGATCCCAGCATCGCCTCAAAACTCATCAATGCCCGCGGCGAAACGGTGGCCGAAAAGCCATCTTTTCGCACTGCGTTTAAAAAACGGCGCTGTTTGGTGTTGGCAGATGGGTTTTATGAATGGCAAAAAAGCGCCGATGGCAAAAGCAAAACGCCCATGCATATTCATCTGGCCTCGGGCGAGCCGTTTGCAATGGCCGGACTGTGGGAAAACTGGAAGCCGCAGGATGCGCCAGAGTCGGATTGGCGTAGCACGTTTACCGTCATCACCATCGGCCCCAACGCATTAATGGCCCCCATTCACGACCGTATGCCGGTGATTTTGCCGCGTGGTCGTGAGCGCGATTGGCTCAACCCCGGCGGCGGTGTGGTCGAGCTGCTCGATCTATTGCGCCCCTACCCCGCCGAGTTGATGTCGGCCTATGCGGTTTCTACGCGGGTGAATTCGGTGCGGAATGATGAGGCGGGGTTGATCGCATCAGCCAGCTAAACACCCCCGCCGCCAAAATATAAATAACAATCGCCAATAAAAAGGGGCCATCCCAGCCCCCAAAATTGCGCTGCATAAACCCACTCAAGACGGGGGCGCTGGCCTGCCCAATGTTGGTTGAGGCTGACAAGATAAAACTGACCACCACATATTCGGCCCGCGGCGTATGGTCGATGGTGAAAGCGCGGTAAATGGGCAAGATC
>CAMDWA010000197.1 GCA_945877855.1 Thermoflexus hugenholtzii JAD2
CAAGGCGGGCACGGAATGGTGACCATACGTTTGATCCCAGCCTGCTTCATCAACACCTCGAAATGATTTAGCCCAACGGCGTTGGTGCGATGACATCGCCCAACGATAACGGTATCGCCACGAAAAAACGTCACGCCGCCGCCTTCCAACATCCCATCTGGTTCTAAACGTCCCAATACCGGCACACCCAATTTGCCACACACCCGCCCAATCATCTCGGGGTCGCCTTTGCGCCCTTCAATAGCCATACCTGCCAACACCACACCCGCCGGGCTTGTTATGGCAAGATCACGAGTAAACACCATATTGGCGCGTTTGCCAATATAGGCTTGGGCTTCGGCATCGTCTTTTAACACCTCACCCACCATTACAATCTCGGTTCCCATCTGGCGAATGGCATCGGCGAGGGCTTCAAACTCAGCCATATAGCCATCAATATTTGGCACAGCCGCAAAATTAAAATAGCGCAGGGTTTGCTCGGTCACAGCCTGCAATTCGCGGCCCGGTCAATGCATTAATACTTTGCGCAAGGGCAAATATTCGTGGGCAATTGTGCTTAAATTAATCATATAAAAACGCCTTCAATAAGGTGATCATACTCCCATCTACTAACCAACCCCTCAGTCAGCAAAATAACGATGAGATTGCGTATAATCGACACATATGTCTAAAGCTGAACCCATCGCCCAAAAGCTACTTGACGAAGGTGCCCGCACCATTGCGTTTTTGTCTAACCTCGCGCCCGAAGTATGGGCCAAGCCATGTCATGGCGAAGGCTCAGATTGGACAGTACGCGACGTGGTCGAACATCTCATCTTATCTGAAGAAGGCCTGCGTTCACAATTTCGCCAAATTTCAACTGGCGGCGAGGGTGCACCCGAGGGTTTTGATATTGATGGGTTTAACGCCAGCCGCAAAAGCAAGCTGGCTGAAATGACACACGAGCAATTGTTTGAGCGCTATACCTATTCACGCAGCCGCACCGCTGAATTTGCGCGTGGGCTAAGTGATGATCAACTCGCAATTGTGGGCCGTCACCCAGCCCTCGGCATGTGTGCGCTGGCCGATATGCTAAAAATGATGTATTTGCATCACACCATGCACATCAAAGAAATTAAAAAAGTGATTTAAAAGCCATGAGCCGTGAGCCATGAGCCATGAGTTAAAACTCAAAGCTCATAGCTCACGGCTCATGGCTGTAAAAAGGATTAATTAACATGAACACAGCAGAATGCCCAGAATGCGCGGGCGACGTAACCTTTAAAACTGCCCCCATGCTGCACGAGCTTATTCGTTGCAGCGACTGTGGCGCAGAACTCGAAGTGGTCAAACTTGACCCGATTACACTTGAACTTGCACCCACCGAAGAAGAGGATTGGGGACAATAAAATTTTTAGTTTTTACCCAAAACAAAATTCGATGAAAGTAGCCCTTATTTGCAGCCTTGTGCGCCCCGAAGAAAAACTATTGATTGAGGCATTTCAAAAGCAAAATGTGCCGGTCGAAGTTTATGATGATCGGCAATTGGTGTTTAACCTCGAAAAGCTCGATTTTTGGAAACAATATGATGTTGTTGTCGAACGTTGTGTGTCACAAAGCCGCGCCCAATATGTGCAACGCATCATGCGTTTGGCCGGCGTGCGCACTGTCAACAATTACGAAGTGATTGAAAATTGCGGCGACAAATTTATCACCTCGCAATTATTGTTTCAACACGGCGTACCGACGGCCCCAGTCATGATGGCGTTCACGCCCGAATCGGCGCTTAAGGCAATTGAAGAAATGGGCTACCCATGTGTGCTCAAACCCGTCGTCGGCTCGTGGGGGCGCGGGGTGGTACGGGTGAATGACCGTGATGCAGCCGAGGCTGTGGTGAATTTGCGTGACGAGTTAGGTGGTTATCAGCAACACATCTATTACATTCAACCGCTGATCAAAAAACCCGGCCGCGACATCCGTTCATTTGTGGTGGGTGATCAAACCATCGCGGCAATCTATCGCACCTCGGCCCACTGGATCACCAACACTCATTTGGGCGGCAAAGCCAGCAATTGCCCCGTGACCGCTGAACTCAACCAGATTTCGGTCGCTACAGCCAAAGCCGTCGGTGGCGGCATCGTGGCCGTCGATTTATTTGAAGACCCAGAACGTGGCCTGATCGTTAACGAAGTCAATCACACGATGGAATTTCGCAACAGTGTGCCTGCAACTGGGGTTGATATTCCCGCCAAGATGGTTGAATGGATTGTGGGGAAATGAGTGATAGTAGATAGTGATAGTTGATGGTGAACTATCACTATCTACTATCACTATCTACTTACTTGCGCACTTCGCGGTATTCGCCATCAACGACATTGCCGCCCGGACCAGCATTGGCGGTATTGTTGGTGTCGCCGGATTCATATTCAGCCATAATGTGCGTTGGCACCATCTTCAAAAACATTTCTAGCCCCAAAATAATGGCTCCAAGATCATCGAGCTGTCCTAAACCAGGAATCAAGTCTGGGATGAAATCGATGGGCCAAACAACATAAAGCAAGGGGAGAAAGGGAATCACTTTCAATAAACCCGGCACCCGTGGATCTTTAACCAGCTTAATGACCAAACGTAAATGATTGTAAAGTTTTGCGAGCATACCCATTTTTATTTCACCTCTGAGATTGTATTAACGAAATTGTCCTAGTTATCTATACGTAATTGTGCCATGTTTTGTTGCAGCCACATGACATCCAACTGATGACATGCTGACAGCCGCAAATATTTGGTAACATACTGCCACGTGCAATCGATTGCCTTCTACCTCCCACAATATCACCCCATCCCCGAAAATGACGCATGGTGGGGCAAAGGCTTTACCGAGTGGACAAACGTCACCCGCGCTAAGCCGCTCTTTCGTGGGCATTATCAGCCCCATTTACCGGCTGACCTTGGGTTTTATGATTTGCGTTTGCCCGAAGCCCGTCAAGCCCAAGCCGAGTTGGCACAAGCCTATGGCATTGGCGGTTTTTGCTATTATCATTATTGGTTTAATGGGCGGCGTTTGTTAGAGCGCCCGTTTAATGAGGTGCTGCACAGCGGGCAACCAGCCTTGCCATTTTGCCTGTGTTGGGCCAACGAAAACTGGGCACGCACCTGGGATGGCCTCGACAAACAGGTATTGATGGCGCAGCACTATTCGCCCGAAGACGATTTGGCGCATATTCGTTGGCTGGCTCCGGCCTTCGCCGACCCGCGTTATATTCGGGTCAACGGCAAACCGCTCTTTTTGGTTTACCGCGCCGCCAATATGCCCAATCCCCAACAAAGCACCGAGCGCTGGCGCAACGAGGCGCAACGCCTTGGGCTGGGTGAATTGTTTTTGTGCAAGGTCGAAAGCCTTGCTTATGACCGCGGCAACCCCGCCGAGCAAGGGTTCGATGCCGCAGTCGAGTTCCAACCCGATGTGCAAGCCATCACCACCCGCTGGCAACGCCGCCGCTGGTTCCTAAACCAAAAATTGCACCTGGCAAACGGAGCGCTGATTTACGACTATAAAGATATGGTTGAAAAATCGTTGGCGCAGCCACTTAAACCCAATCGTTTTCCATGCATCACACCGATGTGGGATAACTCGGCACGACGTAAATCGGGTGCGCTGATTGTGGATAAATCGACCCCCGAATTGTATGAACGCTGGCTGCGTGGCACGGTTGAAAAGATAAAAACCGCCAACGCCGAACCCCTGTTATTTATTAACGCATGGAACGAATGGGCCGAAGGCAATCATTTAGAGCCATGCCAACGCTGGGGGCGGGCCTATTTAGAAGCAACCAAACGTGGGTTGGGGGCATAAGGCCATGGGCAACTTCAAGGTTTATATTGTTATTCTCACTTGGAACGGCTTAGAGGATACGCTGACTTGTCTCGACTCGCTCAGCCATATCAGCCTGCCAAATGGGGTAACAACCCAAATTTTGGTGATCGATAATGGCTCAGATGTTGACCCGTGTGAAGCCATTCACCAGCGCTTTGCCGAAGTGCAAACGCTACGCAACACCCAAAATTTGGGGTTTGCGGGCGGCTGCAATGTTGGCATGCGCGTGGCAATGGCGGCAGGTGCAGACGCGGTGCTGCTGCTGAATAATGACACCATCGTCGCGCCCGATTTTTTGGCGCAATTGCTCAGCGCCCAACAAACATTGGCCCACCCCACCCTCGCCGCGCCGCTGATTTATGACATGCAACAGCGTAATCTGGTTACTTTTGCTGGCGGCAAAATTGATTTTGGGCGCGGCAAATTTGAGCATCGGATCGATATTCAGACATCGGGTTTCTTGAAGAAACCCGATGTCTCACCACAAAAAACCTCGGAGGTCTTAAAGACCTCCGAGGTTTCGGCGCACGATTACGTAACCGGCTGTTGTATGCTCATTCCACGCGCCGTGATCGAGCGCATTGGGGTGCTCGATGCCTCGTTTTTCGCCTATTGCGAAGATGTAGAATATTGTTTGCGTGCGCGGGCACAAGGCATCGACTGTGTTTTGGTGGCGAGCAGCCACATTTGGCACAACGAATCGGCCAGCACCCGCCGCGGGTTGAGCGCGGGCACGCATAGCCCACTCAAGCACTATTTGCTCATCCGCAACCAAATTTGGGTGATCAAAAAATATGCCCCGCGAGCGGCTAAGTTGCGTTATTTTGGCTTGCATTTGCCATTACGGGCGGCTTATTACAACATTGGGTTTGTGTTACGCGGGCGCTGGGGCAAATTGCGGGGGTTTTGGCGTGGCGTGGCACATGGGTTTCGCGCACAACCAATAACTAACAACTTGTAAAATTAACCTTTAATTGCATGACCATCTCTCAAACCATCACACCCACCACAAGCAACAATTGGCTCGAAAAGCTGGGGCATAGCGTCGCGGCGAAGGCGATTTTGGCCTTCATCATCGTGCTGCCGCTGCATTCACTCATCATGACCATTTTGCTGGCGCAACTCAAATTGCCTTTTGGCATCGTGCGCGGTATTGCGGCATGGAAAGAAGTGTTGTTGGGCCTAACGTTTGGCATTGCCATGTTGGCGTTGGTCTGGCGCTATCTGCATTACCAGCCCTTGCGCCTCATTTGGGTTGATTGGGTGGCGTTGGCGTGGGTTGCCTTGGTCATCGTCTATTTTGGTCTGCAAGATGATGTGCTAAATGCACGGCCCAATTTGATCGGCAAAGCCTATGGCGCACGCGACTGGCTGCTTTATACCATGCCTTATTTCATTGGGCGATTATTACCATTTAGCCAAAAACAAATCAAGCGCATCTTACAAAGCATCTTTGGCGTCGGGTTGTTTACTTGTATCATCGCCATCTTCGAATATTTTTTTGTGCCGATTGAATGGCATGTGCGCTTGGGTGTGCCCATTTATTTTCGTGATTTTTTGAACACCTATGTGTTGGAATGGCTGTATAACCTGCCCTCAAATTATTGGATCGAAGCCACGCCAACCACAGTGCTACGACGGGCCGTGTCAGTTTATTTAAGCGGGCAGGGCTTTGCTTTGCCATTTTTAGTGATTATTCCAGTGACGGTGCATTTATTTTGCTGCAAACCCACGCTAACACGTGGCGCCGCCGCTGTGATTGTATTTGCAGGGCTGGCGCTCAACCTAACGCGCATGACCATCATCGCGGGGTTTCTTGAAGCGCTGTTAGTGATCCTCATTCACCGTAACTGGAAACTGATGCTCGCCGTCATCATCGGCGCAAGTATTGGGTTAGGCGTGGGCATGGCGGCCAGCCCCAAAATTCGTTCATTCGTCACCCGCAGCATCAGCGGTCAAGAAACCTCTATCGGCACACGTGGGGCACAATGGGTGGAAGGCATGACCGACTTGGCCCAATACCCGCTTGGACACGGGCTAGGGTTTTCGGGCCAAGTGGGTTATCGCACCAGCAAAGTGGTGGTCGATGGGCAAGGCCAAGAGGCGGGATATCTCAAACTCACTGGCGACCTCGGTTTGCCCGGCTTGGCGTTGTTTATCGCATGGTTTGTCGGCATCCTTGTCACAGCCTTCGCTGTCATCCGTCGCCCCAAAATCAGCGACCAAGACCTCGGCAATCCCCGCGATCTGGCGATTGTGGTCTTTACCATCGCCCTCGGCTTCTTGCTCAACAATGTCGCCGCCCCACCCGATCAATCCCCTTTCGTCATCTATTTGTTCCCATGGTTGGCGGGGTGTTTGGTGGCGTGGCAACAGCAATTTAAAGCTTAATCACACCACATAACAACCATCTACTAGATTACATTCCAAATAGTGGAGAATAGGGGAAATGATCTGTCGATATAGCAATCTTAAAACACGTGCAAAATTGTTCTTGGTAATGACCGGTTTGCAATTGCAAGAATTTGAGATTTTGTTGGAGGATGTAAGCACAGAAT
>CAMDWA010000198.1 GCA_945877855.1 Thermoflexus hugenholtzii JAD2
AGACGTTGGGCAGTGGCAAGATCGGTGGCTTGGGCAGTGGGTTTGGCGACTTTTTTGTCGGCAAAATATTGCCCAGTTACGCCTTCAACATTGGGTGATGAAGCCAGATAAATATTGGTCTCGGCCCCTTTTTCGGGCGAGATGGCAAAGGGGCGAATTAGCTTGAAGATAAAAGTTAATATGCCGCTGTTGCTTTGCCCAAAACCAGTAGCCACAAACCCCGGGTGTAGCGCGTTTGAGGTTACTGGCGCATTGGCTTGCTGCATACGGCGAGCAAGTTCGTTGCTAAATAAGATGTTGGCTAATTTTGATTGGGCATATGCGCCAAACCCGCGATAACGTTTGCTGCTGTTGAGATCGTCAAAGTCAATTTTGCCGCCAGTGTGCGCCAACGATGACACATTCACCACCCGCGCCTTTTGGCTAGCGCTGCCGCTGGCAATAAGCAGGTCGAGCAATTCATGAGTCAGCAAAAAATAATTGAGGTGATTGAGCGCTAAGGTCATTTCGTAGCCATCGGCGCTGACTTGTCGCTCATTAAATAATGCTCCGGCGTTATTGACCAGCACATGCAATTGTTTATATTTGCTGCGAAAGGTTTGTGCGGCGGCACGCACTTGCGCCATCGATGATAAATCTGCCACGATATAGTCGATTTGAGCGTTGCCAGATTCTCGGCGAATTTCTTCTTGGGTCTCTTGGGTTTTTTGGGCATTGCGCCCAATAATGACCACCGTTGCGCCTTGTTTTGCCAACGCCATTGCCGTAATTTTGCCGATGCCGTTGGTGGCGCCGGTCACTAAACATATTTTGCCTTGCATTCGGTCAATCATAAACGAGGTTTATGAATTTGCGATTGACGATTTATGATTTTAGATTGTATTTAGATTTATGATGAGGTAGTTGCAAAATCGTAAATCCAAAATCCAAGAGTTGGTATAAAAGCTATTTTTATCAGTACAAAAACTTCTCACAAAGAACACAAAGAAGGTATTTTTATAAACCCTTTGTGTTTTTTGTGAGCTTCGTGAGAGACAAATTGCAGCGTTTTTATACAACCTCTAAAATCTAAAATCGACCAAATGTCATTTATTCTGTGCGAAAACCTTGTCAAAGTATATAAAGTGGCTAACCTTGAGGTGCTGGCCTTGCAGGGGCTTGATTTGCAAGTGCAAGCGGGTGAAATGGTGGGCATGATTGGGTCGAGCGGCAGTGGCAAATCGACCCTGTTGAGTATTTTAGGCGGGCTAGACCGGCCTAGCGCTGGGCGCTGTATCGTGAATGGCAAAGATTTGCTCAAGATCAGCGACCGCGAATTAACCCGTTATCGGCGTGAGCAAGTAGGGTTTGTGTGGCAACAGGGCGCACGCAATTTGGTGCATTATCTCAGCGCTTTACATAATATTGAGCTGCCGATGATGTTGGCTGGCAAAAGTGGCAGCAGCACCCGCAAACGCGCCCTCGATTTGCTCGATACAGTGGGGTTGGCCCAACGCAAAGATCATAAAATGTCGGCGTTGTCGGGTGGTGAGCAACAACGGGTTGCCATTGCGGTGGCGCTGGCCAATGCCCCACCGCTGTTGTTGGCCGACGAGCCAACCGGCGAGCTTGACACGCGCACCGCGCAAGCCATTTATCAGGCCTTGCGAGACATTCGCGAGCGCTTTGGTGTCACCATCCTTATTGTTAGCCACGACCGTAATATTGCACTGCATGTTGATCGGGTGGTGGGTATTCAAGATGGCAAAGTGGCAACCGAAACCACCGCCGCCATGCAAGGTGAGGCCAATTTGATGTTGGACTCGGCTGGGCGTTTGCAAATTCCCAAGGCCTTGCGCGAAAAATATGGCATTGGGGCCAAAGTCACTTTAGAACAAACCGACGATGGGTTGGTGATTAAAAAACTTTGAGGTATAAAAATGTCGTTTTCGCCGATTTCACAATTCCTCCACAAGCGTCGCTTGTGGAGGAATTGTGAAATCGGCATTTTGTTTATTCCGGTGCGATAATCCCCTCGATAATGTCACGTTTTCCTGCACTTCAATCCCGCGAATTTCGTATTTTTTTATTAGGGCAACTTATTTCACTGATTGGCACATGGATGCAAACGACTGTGCAGCCTTATTTGGCTTATCGCATCACCAACCAGCCTTTTTATTTGGGTTTAATTGGTTTTGCAGCGGCAGTGCCAACCCTATTTTTTACGTTGCCAGCTGGGGTCTGGATTGAGCGTCTGGAACGGCGCAAAATTGTGATTGCGATGCAGGCTGTGATGATGATACAGGCTTTTGTCTTGGCGGTTTTAACCTTGACCGGCCAAATTCAAATTTGGCACTTGTTTGTGTTAGCCTTTGTGTTGGGCACAGCCAATGCCATCGAGATTCCAGCACGTCAAGCGATGATGTCGGAATTGGTTGGCAAAGAGGGGCTTGCCAGTGCCATCGGTTTGCAAAGCACGGTTTTTAATATGGCACGGGTGCTGGGGCCATCATTGGCTGCCCCATTTATGGTGTTATTGCATGAATCAAATGGTGAGGGTTGGGCGTTTTTTGCCAATGGTGTCAGTTTCTTGTTTGTTATTGCAGGCTTGCTTTCCATTCAACCCAAATTTGTGATGACGAACAAGCGACAACGCGGCAATATGTGGCAAGAATTGCGCGAAGGGCAACGATATGTCATGCAAAACCCATTAATTGTCTTATTGGTGTTTAGCATCGCCATATTTAGTGTTATGGGTTTCCCAAATATTCAGCTAATACCGGCTTTTGCCAAAGATGTGTTGCACCAAATCGGCGATACCGAGGCCGATGTGGCGGCACGAAATAGTGCTTTGCTCAGCGTGCAAGGGGCGGGGGCCTTGGTTGCAGCCATTACCATCACATTCTCGGGGCAATCTAAGCGCAAAGGGCTTATTTTGATTGCCGGGCAATTGGTGGCAGGTGGGGCGTTAATTGGCATGGCGCTGTCACGCTCGGTACCCCTCACATTAACCATGATGGCCTTGTTTGGCTGGGGTAGCGTGACTGGTTGGGCCATGACCAACACCGTGATTCAACTTGTCACCCCCGCCGAATTGCGCGGGCGTGTGATTAGCAATATGTTGTGGGCATCGCTCGGTTTAGCGCCCTTTGGTAATTTATTAGTGGGGGTGTTGGCGCAACAATTTCAACTCACCACTCCGGTTTTGTTGGGTGGCATTATTTGCTTGTCTGTGCCTATTTTGATCAATGTATTAACCCCACGTATTCGTACTGTGCGGGCATAGACCCAGTTCTATGCCAATTGCGAATTTGCTCTAAAGCCGCCATAAGGTTTGCGGTTTATGCTATTTGCGATGATGACCACATTAACCCCAACCCGCCCCGCCACCGCCCCGCCCGGCCCTACCGGTGTGGCGAATGCCATTCGCCACATGTCTGAATTGCGCCAAGATATTTCGGGCTTGGCGGCGCGGCTGGGGCGCGAATATGGCCCAGTCGTGTCGTTTCAATTTGGCCCCATTCCGATGTATGCAGTGACGGCGCCAGAGACGATGTATGAGGTGTTGGTGGAACAAGCCGCCAAATTTCACAAAACCGCGCTCACCAAACGGGTGCTTGGGCCATCGTTGGGCAATGGGTTGTTGGTGAGTGATGGCGAATTTTGGCGGCGGCAGCGACGGCTGGCCCAACCCGCCTTTCACATCAAACGTATCGAAGGCTATGCCGAGACGATGGTGCAATTTACCCAACAGATGTTGGCTGGCTGGCGCAGCGGCGAAATGCGCGAGATCGATGACGATATGATGAAGCTGACCTTGGCGATTGTGACCAAAACCCTATTTGGCACCGAGCTGAGCGCCAGTGATGCGCATGATATCGGCAAAGCCGTTGTTATTGGGCAAGAAAATAGCGACCTGATGTTCAAATCGGTCTTTACGTTGCCGTCGTGGGTGCCCACCGCCCGTAACAAACGTGGCACATGGGCGGTGCAAACCATTCAAAATGTGGTCATGCGCGTCATTGCCGAGCGCCGCGCCAGCAAAGAAGACAAAGGCGATTTGCTCTCGATGCTATTATTGGCCAGCGATAGTGATAGCGCCGATGGGACAACCTCGGGGATGACCGACCAACAAGCCCGCGACGAGGCCGTAACCTTGATGTTGGCGGGGCACGAGACGACCTCGAATACGCTGACTTGGGCATGGTATTCATTGTCGCAACACCCCGAAACCGAGGCCAAGCTACATGCTGAATTGCGTCAAGTGTTGGCAGGCCGTGCGCCCACCTTGGCTGATCTGCCTAAACTGCCTTATACCGATGCCATCATCAAAGAAATTTTGCGCTTGTATCCGGCGGCGTATATTACCGCCCGTGAACCGATTGAAGATGTGGTGATTGGTGGGCATACGCTCAAAGCGCGTCATGCGGTGTTGGTGCCGATTTATGCGTTGCATCACGACCCGCGTTATTACGATCAACCCGAGGCATTTCGGCCCGACCGTTGGTTAGAAAATGGCGGCGCGTTAGAGAAAAGCTTGCCCAAAGGCGCGTATTTGCCCTTTGGCATGGGGCCACGTGTTTGCATTGGCAATATGTTTGCCTCGATGGAAGCCCGCCTGCTGCTCGCCACCATCGCCCAACATTGGCAATTTCGCCTCGACCCCGATCAACGGGTCGAGATTGACCCCTTAGTCACCCTCTGCCCGAAATATGGCATGAAGATGGAAGCCGTGAGCCGTGAGCCATGAGCTTTGAGCTGTGAGCCATGAGCCGTGAGTCATGAGCCGTGAATTATGACTTGTGACTCATGGCTCGTGATCTACATCGTGACAATCAAAGCTCAAAGCTCAAAGCTCAAAGCTCATGGCTCACGGCTCAAAGCCTCCCCCTTATGAACCCAATTTTGCTTTACGACGGCGTATGCGGGCTGTGCAACTGGGCGGTGCAATTTGTCATTCGCCATGATGTAGACGGGCAGTTTCGCTTTGCGGCCTTACAGTCTGAATTTGCCCAGCAACTGATGTTGCAACATGGGCTAACCCCATTGGCAAATGTGGCCCCCGATTCGGTGGTGCTGATTGCGGATGGGGTGGTTTATCAACGCTCAGCCGCCGCCTTTCAAGTGCTGCGGCGGCTGAGGCAGCCTTATCGCGCCCTTGCCCTATTGCACGTGCTGCCGCGCCGCCTGACCGATTGGGGCTACGACCTCATCGCCCGTTATCGCTATCGTTTGTTTGGCCGCAGCGAAGATTGTATGATGTTGCAAAGTAGCAGGGTTGCAAAGTAGCAGGTTGCAGGTTGCCTCTTGCAACTTGCAACCTGCTACTTTGCCCCTTGCCACTTTGCCCCCTCCCCCCTGCTACTCCGCCCTCTCTGCCTCCAAATACCGCAATGCCGCCAAAACATACATGCGCACCGAGGTTTTAATCTCGTCGATGCTCACCCATTCGTCAATATGATGCGGGATATAAATGTCGCCCGGCCCACAGGTGACGATGGGGATGCCCTTACGCGCATTCAAAATTGTGCCATCGGTGCTGCCCGGCACCCCGCCATAAATCGGCGGCTGAGCGGTTAAATCGCTGTAAGCCGAGGCCAAGGTCGTCACCACAGGGTGCTCACGGTCGGTTTTGGTGGCATGACGCACCTCGATCACCTGAAAATCGTAACTGAGGCGCGGGTCAACCGCACAGGCCGCGGCCACCATCTTCTCAAGCTGCGCCGCAATCCAATCGGGGTCTTGGCCGGGAATGAGGCGTATGTCGAGGGTGCATTCGCTGGCGGCAGGCATGACGTTGTTTTGCGGCTCACCCGCATTGCACACCGGCGACATCAAAACGGTGGGCGTGATGGAAGGCTGACCGAGAAACGCTGAGCGCGGATTGCGCACAATTTCGCGTTCTTCGAGCGCCTGCGCCATCGTCAAAAACCGCGCCATGGGGTAAGCCGTATTCACCCCCGTCAGCGGCATGGCCCCGTGCGACATGATGCCGCGGATCACGACCTTGACCCACATCACGCCTTTTTGCTCGATGCACAGATGATTTTCTTCTGGCTCGCACACAATACAGGCCGTCATGCGGTCGGCCCAACCACGATCCACAAAATCTTTGATGCCGATCATACGGCCTTCTTCATCGCACACAATGCCCAGAACGATGTCGCCATTCAGCCGCACCCCACTTTGGGCGATGGCCTTGGTCGCCATCAACGCACAACACACCCCGGCCTTCATGTCATTGGCCCCGCGCCCATAAATGCGCCCATTGCGAATGGTGGCGCTAAAGGGCGGGTCTGTCCATTTGCTCGGGTCGCCCTCGGTCACGACATCGGTGTGGCCTTCAAACATCAGCAATTTGCGCCCCCCCCTATCCCCCCCCAACTGGGGGGGGGA
>CAMDWA010000199.1 GCA_945877855.1 Thermoflexus hugenholtzii JAD2
ACATATTTGCCCAATTTAATCTTCAGGGATCCCTCGCTGCGCGTCGGGATGACACTTAGAGGTTATAAGTTTCTCCAACTTGTTGGACGCGAATTTTCTGAGCCGCGTCTTTGAATTTCTAAATGACAATGCAAAATGCCCTCAAACATCCGTGTTATTTGACTTAGCAACCCCAAAAAGGCTCAGGCATAGAAAATATCTCAGGGTTGTTCAAAAGTCGCCTCGTCATTCCCGCGAAAGCGGGAATCTATAACCAGACAGGCATCGTTTGACTGGTTTGCCGCATTTTTGACTGGTCTCGTTATGGATCTCCGCTTTCGCGGAGATGACGGGTTAAGTGAAGTGCTGACTTTTGAACAGCCTTAAAATATCTAAACAACGCTATAAGATAAGATTTCTTGCAAAACCCGTGATTTTGGCTACCAAGTCAGGCCATTCAAAGCCCGAAAATTAAAGATTAGGTGTATGGACAAATTAAGTTAGCATACGGAAGTAAGCATGAGCGTTAGTGTATCGTCTCATATTTTGTATGCTAACATGTTTTGTTAATACAATTAGGACTTAGGCTCATAAAAACATTTCGCCACTTTTATTTAGCGCCCAACGGATTGCGTTACCTGCGCTGGGGCGGGGACGGTGAAGCCGCCCAGCTAGAAAAATGCTAAGGCGAGAAAACGGCCTGAGAGTTGCGCAGAACCCTCAACGTTAGGTGCACGCTTTGTTGGGCGCTCTTTATTGCGCCAGATGTGTTGGCTGATCTTTTACGCCTTTAATCAAAAGCCAGAAGCAAAGTGATAACTCTGCAATCGTGGCAACCGCCAGACCTGGGTAAGAGATCACTTCGTAATCAGGGAAAAGAAAAATCTGAAAATATTGAATCAAATGACCAAAACATGCAAGCATCACCAGGATGCCCAGAAGCTTGGGAAAGTAGCCCGACTTGAACCCTACATAACCAAGGGGAAGTAACCAAAGACCAAAAAATATCTGGGCAATAAAATATCCATATTTATGCAAATTGAGAAATAACATTGCCAGCGCCTGTAGTTGCGCTACAGAGAAGACTGTCAAGTAGTTATCGCCGCTTAAAAGCAGCAGGGCCGCAAACTGGTTAAGCATATTGAGCGACATGATCGCAACGCTGGCTAGGGTAAGTAATACAAAAAGCAGGGAGAGATTATGGTTGGCTGGTTTCAGTAAAACGTATAAAGTATATGCCAGCAACAAATAACACGCTAGCATGATCAGATCGCTCATAAAGCCGATACGGAATAGCGAAGCAGAAGCCATAATATTTTGGGCTGTTGTGGCGGCGTCTTTGGGTATGATCAGATTGGAGCGTACGCCTACCTCGGCAAACATTCCAAATACGACAACCATTAGATACAGTACCCCTGCAATTCTTGCGGTCTTTTTGATTGAACTCATTTTTGTTATTCCTTTTTTGAATGATATGGATAAACTGAGTGGCATTGGATCCGATTGCCCGAGACCAATCGGCATTCCTAACCTCTGAATAGTTTACGATAATACATCCTGAAAGTTGCAAACGCCTGAACGATTGGATCAAGTGCCGTTTTCAGCCCGCGTAGCGGGCGTTGTTATGTAGCGCGGGCATTGATCCCGGTGCGGGTGCGATATGCCGCATTTTGCCGAGGCATCAGTCTTATTAGATTCACATGATGCACAGCGTGCTATGCAATAGGCTAAGTTGCTCAACAAAATCCCTAATGTAAATGCAGTTGGGGGGGATTACAGGTGATAAAGTTGATCCTAAAAGCGCAGATGCCATACGAAATGAAAATGTATGGTGTGTTACTAACTCATGTTACGCAATACTTTTTGTTCGAAGAAAAATGTAACCCGTCATCCTGACGCCCTTCGACAAGCTCAGGGTAAACTGCGAGGGATCCCTGAAGATTAAATTTGACAAAAATGTAGTCAGGTTGGCTAAAATTTTGACAAGCCATTGTTACATTTCTACAGGTTTAGGTCACAGGGATCCCTCACTCCGTATCGGGATGACGATTTTCACATGGGCTTTTATTGACGATATCGAGCGCATTGAAAGAACTAACTTCCGTGTTGCGTAACATGAGTTAATAATAGTGCTGTTATCGAAGTTATTCGCCCATTATGAACTAATTTGTAAAGGTTGGTAGGTGTTTGGATGCTATAAGATAACCGTAAACACACTGCCGCGCCCAGCTTCACTATTGACGCTGACGCTGCCATGATGGGCGCTGACGATGCTTTTAACGATGGCGAGGCCGAGGCCGCTGCCGCCCTTATTCAGGTCGCTATTGCCGCGATAAAAGCGCTCAAACACATGCGGCAAGTCGGTGGGCAAAATGCCGACACCCGTGTCGCGCACAAACAGTTTAATATTTTGCTTGCCTGCCATGCGCGGCTCAACGATATCGGCCCCCAGCATAATTTGCCCGCCCGCCAGCGTAAACTTAAGCGCATTGTCAATCAAATTGCTCAGCACAATTTGCATTCGCGCAAGGTCACAGCGTAAGATCAGCGTGGGGTCGGGGGTATCGATGATTAATTGCACCTGCTGTTGTTGTGCCCGTAGCCGAAATGGGGCCAGCGCGGTTTCGAGCAAATCACGCACCGGCTGGTCTTTGAGGTCAAGCGTAATTAGCCCAGCGTCTAAGCGCGACAAATTAAGCAAATTGCTGGTGATCCATTCGAGCCGGTTGAGTTGGGTTTGGCTTTCGGCCAAAAACTCGCTGCGGGTGATTGGGTCATGGGCGGCCCCATTTTGCAGCAATTCGTTAAAGGTTTTGAGTGCGGTGATGGGGGTGCGCAGTTCGTGTGAGGCATCGGCGATGAAGCGCCGTAGCGCATCGCGCTCGGCTGACAGGGCGGCAAAGCTGCTTTCGAGCTTGGCGGCCATTTGGTTGAATTGCTCTGAAAGCTGGCTGATTTCGTCGCGGGTATTGTCATTGGGGGCGCTGACCAAGGCGCGGGCTGATAAATTGCCTTGGGTCATTTGTTTGGCGGCACTCGCCAAGCGTGCCAGTGGCGATGTGAGGCCACGACTCACGACAAAACCACTTAAGACGGCCAAAATGGTGGCGGCAAGGGCTGCAAATGAGAGGGCGTTACGGGCGGTCGAAAGCGCCTCGCCCACATAATTGGGGGCGCCGCTCACTTCAACAAACCCCATCACCCGACCAAGATCGGTGATGGGCACACTGACCGAGCGGGCTGAAATATCTGTTGGTCCGGTGTCGATTCTATTTTGCGGGCCGGTTTCGGGCGCAAAGGCGATGCCATTGCCAAATGGGCCTTGGGCGCGTTGCACCATTACGCGGCGGCCTTGGGGCAACACCCGCTCAACGGCGCGGCGGTCGCCACCCATCATAAAAAAGACAATTGGCCCGGTGTCGCCCTCAAACATATTTTGCTCGCGGGATGGGGCGATCCACATAATTTGGTCTGAGGCTGACCGTGGCCCAGAGTCGGCCAAGATGCGGCCCTGGGTGTCTAAAATGCGCACTTGCACATTGCCCAAAAAAGCCGAGGTGGTGGCCAGTTGTTGCAATGGGTAGCGGTCGCTGGGGAATGCGATGGGTGACTGTAAGAGGCCGGTGACTTGACGGGCCACCGCTTGCGCGTTATTCGTCAAATATTCTGTCTCGCGTTGGGCGGCGTTGCGTTGTAACAGCCAAAGTGCCAGCCCGCCCAAGCTCAGCACCGTGAGCGCGGTGACAAACACATAGCTGAAAACCAGCCGCCAACGTAACGAGAGAAAACGCATAGTTAATGGTCAATGGTTAATGGTTAGTGGTTAATGGTCAATGGTTAATGATTAATGATTAATGGTCAATGATTCATTAACCATTAACCATTGACCATTAACCATTAATTTCTCAGCCTTGTGGGTCGGTGCTTTGGCGGGGTGCGCCTTGGCGGATGCTGCGGGTGAAGTTGAGCGCGACCCCGAGGAAGGCCTTGGTTTTGTCATCGGCGCGTTCGCCGAGGGTGACGCTGATATCGGTGGCGGCGCTGTCGCCTTGCTTGCGGATGCTGATCTTGACGACATCGCCGGGTTTATGGGCGGCAATGGCATCGGTGACTGATTTTGGATCGGTGACTTTGACGCCGTCGATGGCTTCGATCACGTTGCCGCGTTTGATGCCAGCCTTGTCTGCCGGGCTATCGGGGGTGACATTGGCCACAATGACTTGGGTGCCGCTGATGACGCTACCGGGGCCGCCGGGGATGCCGGGGAGTGGGAAGCGTGGCCCATTGCCGCCGGGGTTGCGTGGGCCACCGGGGGGGCCGGGCGGGTTGGGTAGGCCCGGTGGTAAGGTTGGCATGGCCGGGGTAAACATGACACCCAGATACGCCACCCCTTTCTTGTCTGGGTTTTCACCCAATGTAACGCTAAGTTCGCTGCTTTCGCTGCCGCGTTCTACTTTTACCTTGATGACATCGCCGGGTTTGTGGGCGGCGATGATGGCTGGGAGGGGTTGATTGAGCTTTTTGCCGTCGATTTCGACGATGACATCACCCGCTTTGATGCCTGCCTTGGCGGCGGGGCCGTCGGTGACGACTTGGCTAACCTTGATTTTGCCATCGGCAACGATGCCACCCCCACGCACAATACGCACATTTTGTCCGCCTAGCGGGGCAATGCCGAGGTAAGGTCGGCCATTTTTATCGCCAACGGTTACGTTAAAGGTCTTGATGTCGTCGCCATGTTGCACGGTTAATTTGAGGCTGTCGCCAATTTTGACCTTGCTGACGATATCAGCGGTAGCGCGTGGGGTGTTGATCTCGGTTTCGCCGATTTTTAGCACAATATCGCCGCGTTTGATGCCGGCTTTGGCGGCGGGGCTATCTTTGTCTACGCGCACAATTACAATGCCGGGTTCATCGGCGGCTTGGGCATCATCGATCAACATTTCGCCAAAGGGCAGGTCAAAGCCTTCGGCAAACCCCATCATGCCTTCGGGCATCCCTTCAAATGCTTCGCTGTGGAAGAAAAAGGAAGGGGCTTCATCGTCTTGATGGCTGGCGATGGTTTGGGCGGGTTGCACGGCTGCGCTAGGTTGAAGGTTTCGTGCGGTGGCGAAGGCGGATTGGCTGTAGCCGCCAGCGAAAAATGCGCTACCGGCAAGGGCAATCAACCCAACACTGGCCGCCAGCGGTTTAAATAATCGTTTTATCATCACTATCTCCTGTTCAATTTTAGACTTTAGATTTGAAAGACGTGATAAGCATAGTGATGATTGATTGTGAAATGATGATGGCGCTGTTAAGAATTCGTAATATTGTTGGATCGCCGTCCGGATGACGGCGATCCAATTTACATAAACGCCAAAACCATCCCTAGCGATAGCGCACTGAGCAGGTTTGAGAGCAACACCGACGCGGTGACGAATTCTGGCATCACATCATTTTCGAGCGCAATGATGCTGACCAGCACGGCGGCGGGCATACTGGCTTGCAAAATACCGACATTGCGCTCAAGCAACGGCAAGCCAAATAACCCGACCAAGGCAAAGGCCAAAGCTGCGCCGCTGACGAGCCGAATCCCGCCTGAAAGCAACATGTCTAAATTGGGCTTTGGGATGCCGGCTGCCGCCAATTGTGCCCCAAGCGTGATGAGCATGATGGGGATGAGGGCGGGCGTGAGCAATTCGGCGGGGCGGGCGATGAGGGGCGGCAGCGTAATATCAAAATAATTGATGATGAGGGCTGGGGGCAGTGCCAATAATGATGGCGTTTTGACGACTTTGAAGGCCGCCTGTAAGGGGTTGCCGCCTTTCATCAGTTGGGCAATGGCGACACACACCACAAAACCCAACACCATATTGGCCAAAAAATAGACCGTGCCGGGGATGAGGGCTTCTTTGCCTTGGGCGAATTGGCTGATGGGCAAGCCGAAATTGCCGACATTGCCAAATACCGCGATCATGGCGTAGGCTGCGATCATCGAGCGCGGGCGCTTGAGCAGTTTGGCAACGAGCATGGCCAGCACCATTGAGATGAGATAAGTGAGGGTGATAAAGCCAATCATGCGGGCGGTGAGTTGCGCCTCGAGTTTGGCGCTGCCCAAAATGGTGAGCACGAAGGCGGGTGAAATGATGTAGTAAGCGACCCGCGACAGGGTGCGGGCTTCTAGCCCAAGTTTGGGCGCGGCGTAGTAGCCCAATGCCAACAGTAAAAATACCGGGCCGAGCACATTGAGGAAAATGGAGATGAAACCTGACATGATAAAAGTGGAAAGTGGAAAGTGGCAAGTGGCAAGTAAAAAGTGCAAAGTAGAAAGTGGAAAGTAGAAAGTGGAAGGACTACTTTTT
>CAMDWA010000200.1 GCA_945877855.1 Thermoflexus hugenholtzii JAD2
TGCGCTGCCGACCTTTTATCGCAAAAATTACATTCGTTGGGTCGAATCAGCCAAACGCCCCGAGACCCGCGCCAAACGCATCAGCGAAATGATGGGCTTATTGGCAGCGCAAAAACGCGAGAAATGAATCGGCCTCTATCGCATGGTGAATTGAGCAGGTTTGCCTATCAACGATGACGCAAACCGGAGCAACGACAGGCTAAAAATACAAGAATCATCACCTAAGTTTCGTATGCGTTATCATCGCCCACCTGTGAAAAATAATGCACTTTGTATCGTCGGTTTAGGGTTAATGGGCGCATCGCTGGCAATGGCCTTGCGCGAGCGACACGGCAATAAATATGGGCCAATTTTGGGCGTGGCACGCAGCCAAGACACCGTGCGCAAAGCCCTAGAGCGCCATATTGTGGATGAAGCCAGCAGTGATTTGGGCGCGATGCTAAAACACCCGGCCATGCAAGCGGGTGGCATCGTCATCATGTGCACCCCAGTGCGCACGGTGGTCGAGCACCTCAGCCAATACCGCGATATCTTCGCACCCGGCACCATCATCACCGATATGGGCAGCACCAAAGGCGAAATTTGCACCGCAATGGATGGGTTACCCGATCATATTTTTGCCATCGGCTCGCACCCCATGTGTGGCAAAGAAACCGCCGGTATCGACGTGGCTGAGGGCAATTTATACATTAACCGCCCTTGGATTTTGTCGCGCACCCGCCGCACCGATGACGCAACCTATGCCGCTGTGCAACAATTGGCCCAAGATGCCGGGGCTATCACACTCGAGATTGCGCCACAACGCCACGATGCGGTGTTAGCCATTTCAAGCCACTTGCCTTATGCCTTGGCTCTGTCGCTTATGACCACGGCAGACCAAGCCAGCTTAAACGAAAGCATGATCTACCCGGTCATGGCCGGTGGTTTTCGTGATACCTCACGCGTTGCCGCCAGCGATGTGACGATGTGGGTCGATATTTTGCTGTCAAATGGCCGCGCCGTCAGCAATACCATCCGCGATTTTCAATTTAATCTCGATCAACTCACCGCCCTCATCGAGCGCCAAGATGCCGACGGCCTGCGTGCCTTCATCAGCGCCGCCGCCGAGGCCCGCCGCAATAAAGTAAAAGTCAAATAGGAAGCCGTGAGCCGTGAGCCATGAGCCGTGGGTAAAACCTCATGGTGCATGGCTCATGGCTCATGGCTCATCGCTAAAAATGGATCAACTCATCAACCCGATCTCTCAATTAAAAGGCCAACTCCGCGCCCCCAGCGACCGCAGCATTACCGTGCGGGCTACGCTGTTGGGTGGCATCGCCGATGGCATCAGCGTGGTGCGAATGCCGCTGCGTTGTGACGACACCGACGCTTGTCTCGACTGTATGCGACGACTTGGCGTAGAAATTGAAAATTTAGAATTGAAAATTGAAAATGAAGAATTATCAGACACAAATTCTCCATTTTCAATTTTCAATTCTAAATTTATCATTCATGGGCGCGGGTTACACGGCTTGCAAGCGCCCACCGAGCGCCTGTTTTGTGGCTCGTCGGGCGCAACCATGCGTTTGTTGTCTGGCCTTATCAGCGGGCAAGCCTTTAACAGCGTGCTCGATGGCACTGCCCAGTTGCGCAAGCGCCCGATGCGCCGCATCACCGAACCCTTGCGGCTGATGGGAGCCGAGATCGATGACGCGGCAGGTTGCGCCCCGCTCGAAATCGGCGGGCGACTCACCCCACTCCAAGGCATGGTTTACCCAACCCCAGTCGCCAGCGCACAAGTGAAATCGGCCATTTTGTTGGCCGGGTTATATGCCGAAGGCGAAACCGTGGTCGGCGAAACCGCCAAGACCCGCGACCACACCGAGCGCATGTTGGCGGCGATGGGCGTGCCGATGGAAGCATGGCAAGCCGACGGGCGATATTGGGCCAAGATGCGTTTTACACCCTCGCTCAAGCCATTTGAATTGACCGTGCCAGCTGATTTTTCATCGGCGGCGTTTTTCATGGTGGCGGCGGCGATTGTGCCAAACACCACCCTGACGCTGCTCGATGTTGGCATGAACCCCACCCGCACCGGCCTGCTCGACGCGCTGCGTCTGATGGGTGCACAGATCGCCATTCGCAACGAACGCATGGAGGGTGCAGAACCGGTGGCCGACCTCGATATTTGCGCCCCGCACGGCCTCAAAGGCATCGAAGTGCACGGCGAATTGACCGCCCGCAGCATTGACGAATTGCCCATTTTGGCGGTGGCCGCCACCCAAGCCCATGGCACAACCTTGGTGCGCAATGCCGAAGAATTGCGTGTTAAAGAGAGCAATCGGCTAGAGGGCTTTGTGGCGGAATTGCACAAGTTGGGGGCCAATATTGAGCCAACCGCCGACGGCTTTGTGGTGCATGGGCCAACGCCGCTGCATGGGGCGGTGGTGGATGGTTTGGGTGATCACCGTGTGGCGATGTCGTTGGCGGTGGCGGCGCTGGTGGCAAATAGCCCTACCACCATTTTAGGCGCGGATTGTGTTAGCAAAACCTACCCTGGTTTTTATGACGATTTGGCGGGGTTGTGTTAAAGCCGATTTCGCTATCCCCCAGCAAGCGTAGCTTGCTGGGGGATAGCGAAATCAGCGAAAACCATTTACAACCGTATCGCCAACACGCGGTCAAGTTTGGCGAGGTCTTTGAGCATTTCGGCTTTGCCTATCGGCAAACACTCACGGGCGGCTTGCAAACAGGCTGCGCCTTGCGCGGCCCCGACCTCAAAAAACGCGGCGCGTAAATATTGAAAGCCCGTGCCCGCCGTCTTGTGGTGATCAATTTGGCGCAACAACTCGCGCACCAAATCCAGCCCATCTTCGCCGCCATCCAGCGCCACCCGCGGCTCGTGGGCTTGAATTTCGGGCGGCAACATTTCGATCTCTTCGCGGGTGACATAAGGCAAATTGGCGACCAAGACCACTGCCGCTTGACACAGCTCTGGCGGCAAGGCCTGTAACAAGCTGCCGCAATAAAAGGTGATGCGCTCGGTCACGCCACAGCGCTGCGCATTCAGCCGTGCCACATCCAAGGCATCTGCCGACACATCGGTCGCAATCACGCGCAGGTGTGGGTTTGGCAAATGTTTGGCGATGGCAATGGCGGCGGCCCCGCTGCCGGTGCCAATTTCAATCGCCAGCGCCGTATGGGCTTGATCAACCGTCACTTGTCGCAGTTCAGCCAAGGCCAACTCGACCAGCATTTCGGTTTCGGGACGCGGAATCAGCACCCGCGCATCGACCAGCAGATCAAGGTCGTAAAACGCCCGATGCCCCAGAATATAGGCCAATGGCTCACGCGCAACCACCCGCGCAACCAAGCTTTGAAACTGTTGCAGTTGCGCTGCGCTCAATACGTCATCATCATGGGCAATCACCCATTCGCGTGGGCGATCCAACACATGCGCCAACAAACGCCGCGCCGTCGCGGCGGGGCTATCGACACCCGTCTCATTAAACTGCGCAGTAACCTGCCGCAAAGCAGACCGGATTTGGAAGGTTTGAGAAATAATGATGAAGGGTGAAGGATGAAGGATGAAGGATGAAGGATGAAAAATTTTATCCTTCATCCTTCACCCTTCATCCTTTACCCTTCTAGTCTTTGTTGCACGTCGCGGGCGTTTAGCTCGTCGATAAAATCATCGATTTCGCCATCCATCACGGCATCAATTTGAAAAATCGACATTTCGAGGCGATGGTCGGTGACGCGGCTTTGTGGGAAGTTATAGGTGCGAATCTTTTCACTGCGGTCCCCAGTGCCAACTTGGCCTTTGCGCTCGGCATCGTGTTCAGCGGCCCGTTTGGCGTGTTCCATCTCATATAAACGGGCGCGCAAAATACTCATACCGCGCAAGCGGTTTTGGGTCTGGCTGCGTTCATCTTGCACATCGACCACCAAACCGGTGGGTTTATGCACAATCCGCACCGCGCTTTCGTTCTTTTGCACGTTTTGCCCACCCGCCCCGCGTGAGCGGCGGGTCTCGATCTCCAAATCACCATCTGGGATGTGAATTTCGACTTCTTCGACTTCGGGCAACACCGCGACGGTGGCGGCGCTGGTATGCACGCGCCCGTTTGTTTCGGTGGCAGGGATGCGTTGCACGCGATGCACACCGCTCTCCCATTTCAATCGTGAAAACGCGCCTTTGCCTTTAATCATCATCGTCACTTCTTTGATGCCGCCAATGCCGGTTTCGCTTTGGTCAATCAACTCAATTTTCCAACGATGGGCTTCGGCATAGCGCGTATACATGCGAAATAATTCTGCCGCAAACAAACCGGCTTCTTCGCCGCCCGTGCCTGCGCGAATTTCCATAATAACGTTACGGTCAGCACGTGGGTCTTTTGGCACCAAGGTTGCCTTTAACTCAGTGTTTAAGGCATCAATATTTTTGCGCAATTCATCCACTTCGGCGCGTGCCATCTCAGCCAAATCAGCATCGCCGCTGTTTAACATGGCTTCGGCATCTGCCAGTTCGCGGTCGGCCTTTTTGCGGGCGCGAAACAGATCGACGGTCGATTTCAACTCGTTTTGTTGTTTTGCAATCTCCGCATAGCGCACATAATCATTCGCCAGCGTCTCATCAGCCATCTGGCGGGTCAATTCTTCAAAGCGGGCTTCAATCGCCGCAAGTTTCTCATCCATGAAATCTCTACAAACCCTTTTTTATATTCTCGATCAATTTTAACCGATTTAACGTATCTTCTTAATAAAACGGAGGCAGTAAAACAAATTTTTGTCGAAATTGCTAGATGGCTTTGGGTAGCAGGGCAAAGTCCCTACAACCAAAAGCCATATCGTAATTTCGACATTACACCTCAAGTTGCTAAATGCAGCTCAGGCTCTGTTTGATGCTCTAATTTCGGCAGATCGGTGCTAACCTTCGGCGTCACCTTCACCTTCAAAATACGCCGATCACTCACCGACAACACCTCAAATAACTTATCGTCATAATCCACTTTAGCCCCAACTTTGGGCACTTCGCCGAGTTGATCAAAAATAAACCCACCCAAGGTGTCGCTCTGGTCGCTATTGATATGCGTGCCCAACACCTCATTTACATCATCAATTTGCATCCCGGCAAATAATACAAACCCAGCGTCATCGGGCAAAACAGTGACCGGGGCTTCTTCGCTGTCATATTCATCTTGAATCTCGCCCACGATTTCCTCTAAAATATCTTCGATGGTCACGATGCCCGACGTGCCACCAAATTCATCGACGATCACGGCCAAATGCAAACGCTTGCTTTGCATCTCTTTGAGCAAATCGCTGACCGGCTTCGATTCAGGGGTATGCAACACCGCCCGCACCAATGATTGCAGCGAAGGCCGCGTATTATCACGCAACACCCGCAACAAGTCTTTGGTGTAAAGCACCCCAATGATGTCATCCACCGTATCACGATACACCGGCAAACGCGAATGCCCCGAATTCACCACCGTGTCTAAGGCTTGGTCAATCGATTCAGTCACATCAAAGCCAATGATATCCATCCGTGGCACCATCACCTCACGCGCAATCGTATCGCCAAAATCGAGCACCGAAAGAATCATCTCTTTTTCTTCGGCCTCGATCTCGCCACCCTCTTGGCTGGCGTCAACCATCGTTTTAATCTCTTCTTGTGTGACCATCGCCGCCATATTTTGGGGCGGCACCCCAAATGGCGAAGAAAAGATATTGCCCAACAACACCGCAAATTTGACCAACGGCGCAAACAATATTGCACAAATTTGCATTGGGGTTACACAAGCCAAAGCCACCGGCTCGGCATTGCGAATGGCAACTGCCTGTGGCACCAAACGCCCTAACACAAATAGCACCAAAGCCGCAATCGCCAACACCATAAATTGCGCGACTTGCAAGCCCCATTCACCCAGCAAAGTCACTTGTGGGGCCAGCTCAATTAACCAATTTGACAACGGTTGGCTAAACCCCAACACCGCCACCCCCGTCGCAAATACCACACTGAGCATCGTGCCAACTTCAGCCGTTGCCAATAAGCGGGTCGAGTCGTCGGTCAGTTCATTAATGGCCTTGGCCATCGCTGGGTTTTGCTTCTCTAATTCCACCAGCCTTACTTTTTTTATGTTAATCAACGCCGTGCGCGACAATTCAAAAAAGGCGCGTGCGGCGGTAATAAGAACAAAGAGAATTAAAGCTGTCATTTTTTTGGGGAGTGCAAAGGAGTAAGTAGCAAGTAGTAAGTAAAAAATAATGAACTGCTCTTCACTTGCCACTTGCTACTTGCC
>CAMDWA010000201.1 GCA_945877855.1 Thermoflexus hugenholtzii JAD2
CGACTGTTTTGTATACTGCGGGGGGATGTTGTTCTTCTTTTTTTTCATACCCTCTGTTTTACTACAGGTTTGAACAACATCCCTACTTTTAGACTAAACTACTGTTTATTCTAATTCGCCTCAACCAATCGTCTCGAATGATACATCAACATTAAATGAAATTGATGAAATAAATGATGGTCCGGTTGAAATACCTGAGCCATTACAATGGTCGGTGGTATATGACAGTGAAACAGATCTCGACGACCTAGCACCCCAAAAGCCAGTTGAGCTTGCCACCAAAAATGAACCTGAGCCAGAATGGTTGGCTAATTTAAGAGTGCAAAGCGGGTCAGTTTGGGTTCCGGCCAACTCAGAGCCAACTCAAATAAAGCCCGATGCTTCCGAGGTGAAGCCGCCCACCATCGCTCAACCCGATTCGGTTGACAAGAGCGCCATACAACCGCTCGACACAGATACAGTCAAAGCAAATGCCGACCCTGTAACCGCCATCAAATCGCCTGTGCCAGCCAAACGCCCCAAACGCCCCGGCAAAAAAGACCTTGCAGCGCTTGAACAATTAACCATAGCCCGCCAAACATTGGCAGCCGGCAAAATTAATGAAGGAACCGTGCTATATACCCAAATTATCAAAAACGGCCGCAAGCTTGATGACGTGATACAAGATTTAAGCAATGCTGTCAAAGCCAGCCAATATTCAGCCCGTTTATATCGGCTTTTAGGCGATGCTTATACCAAACAAGGCAATGTCAATGCTGCGCTGGCCGCCTATCAACAAGGGTTGCGCAAACGCATCAAATAAATTTGCTTATCTCTTACTCAGCATTCCCGATACAATCGACCCCGCTAAAAAAATAGATAAGGAACATAAACATGGAACGAACATTGATTATTATTAAACCCGATGGCGTGCAACGCGCCTTGGTTGGCAACGTCATCAGCCGTTTTGAGCAACGCGGTTTGCGCATTGCAGGCATGAAGCTCATTCAAATTTCACGCGAATTGGCCGAAGAGCATTATGCCGAGCACAAAGGCAAGGGCTTTTTTGAGCCAACCGTCAAATTCATCACCTCGTCACCGGTTGTGGTGATGTGTCTCGAAGGGGCCAACGCCGTCGTGGCAGCCCGCCAAACCATGGGCGCAACTCGTCCGCCCGAGGCCGCGCCCGGCACTATCCGTGCTGATCTTGGTCTCGATGTTTCGCGCAATATTGTGCATGGCAGTGACAAGCCCGAAACCGCCGAACGCGAGATCAAGTTGTATTTCAAACCCGAAGAACTCATCAGCTATACCCGTGCTGGCGACGTGTGGCTGAAGGAATAACCCTAGAACAAGTTTTTGCCGAAATCACTAAGCCTGCATCCTCGTATGGGATGCAGGCTTAGTGATTTCGGCCTTGTGTCTTTTTACACTCCTCTTGTTTGTTGAAATTTTGTCTTAATTTCTACAAAATTAGCTTTCCAGCCGCTCATGCCTCGACCGTCACGACATCGCCAATTTTAATGTGACCAGTTTCAATCACCCGTGCATACATACGCGACCACCCCGGGTGTTTATTTTGGTGAATGCGATTTGAATTGCGGTCCGCAAATGAGGCCACAATTTGATTGCACGGCGTGGTTGGTTTGGTAATCTCAAGCAATACCTCATTACCGATGCGTAGCCGTGTGCCGACTTTCGCACAGGTGTCCCAATCCAACCCCGCAATGGTCAAATTTTCGCCAGTTGAACCCGGAAATATCGGATGACCCTCAGCCTGTAACGCCAAAATACGCTCAAGCGAAAATAAGCAGATGGCCCGATCTGGCCCACCATGAATATTAGGATGCTTGACCTTATCTACCGTCAGGCCTAATTCGCCGACATCGGCCTCGTGCAGGGGCCATTTTGGTACGCCGCCCTGAGAAGCGTTGATTTGGAAAAGGTGTGCCATAAGTTTTGAGCTTTTGAGCTTTTGAGCCGTGAGCCATGAGCCGTGAGCCGTGAGCCAAGTCATGAGTCATGACTCATAAGGTATAGTTCGCTTATAGCTCATGGCTCATGGCTCACGGCTTTTAAGTTAATTCATGAATGGCGCGGACGGCGTTTTTGCTGGCGCTGCCCCGCACCAGCAAGCTGATGCCACACTCGGACGACCCCTGAGCGATGGCGAGAATGTTGATGCCACGCTCGCCAAGTTTGGTGAATACTTGCCCACTGACCCCGGGGGTTTCAGAAATGCCAATGCCAACTGCTGTCACAATCGCGGCTTCGTCATCGGCGTGAACAGCATCGACTTCGCCATTGGCAATCTCGCGGCTAAATTCGCGGCTTAATTCTTCGCGCACCCGTTCAGATGAGGCTTGCGGCACGACAAAACAAATATTTTGCTCTGCCGAGGCTTGTGAAATCATAAATACACTGGTGTTAGTGCGGGCTACCGCCGTAAATGTGCGCCCTGCAATGCCAGCCACGCCACGCAAGCCACTGCCCGATACCGTCACCATGCTCACTTTATCGATGGCCGTAACGGCTTTAATCGCCCCTTGTTTGTTCGCGCTGCCAGTCGCACGGTCATAAGCAATAATGGTACCCGGGTGCGCTGGGTTAAAGGTATTTTTCACCCGCAGTGGAATTCTTTGTTTGACCAATGGCGCAATGGTCAATGGATGCAGCACTGTTGCCCCATAAAATGACAACTCAGCCATTTCTTGGGCCGTTAATACCTCGATGGTATGCGCATCGGGCGCGATGCGCGGGTCAGTCGAAAGCACCCCATCGACATCGGTGTAATTATGCACCTCGTCGGCATCGACTGCTGCCGCCACAATGCTGGCGCTATAGTCGCTGCCGCCGCGCCCTAGGGTGGTTGGCACGCCTTTCTCAGTGGCCCCGATAAACCCAGTCACGACCGGCACAACCCCTTTTGCTAATAATGGCAATAATCGGGCGCGGGTTTTATCGCGGGTTTGGGTCATTAATGGCATCGCCGTGCCAAAATTATCATTCGTCACCACAATTTCAGTCGCGTCAATTGATTCGGCGGCGATGCCCATGCTGCGAAAAACGCCTGCCAAAATGCGGGCGGCGATACGCTCACCTAGCCCACTCAGCGCATCGAGCGCCCGCGGGGTGATTTCGCCCAACACGCGCAAGCTGCCACACAAGGCCTCAAAGCCCGCTAACAACGCCTCAACTTCGCGGCTAATAGCATCACGGTCCGCCAAGTCGGTCACAATTGAGCGAATAATATTGTGATGTTTGAGCGCCAAGGCGTGACGCGCCCGCACATAGTCATCGCCACCGGCGGCGGCACTGCGGGCCGAGTTAATGAGCAAATCGGTTACTTTGATTTGGTCATTGGGGTCTGGCGATTTACCCATCGCCGAGGTGACAACCACGACTTGGTCGCCATTTTTTTGCATATCTTGCACAATGCGAGCCACTTGCTGCATTGCCGCGGCACTGCCCACCGACGTGCCGCCAAATTTTGGAACAATAAGAGCCATAACGGGGGGCGATTATATAAAAATTTAAAATTGAAAATGTAAAATGTAAAATGTAAAAATCAATTTTTCATTTTCATTCTCAATTTTACATTTTCAATTTTAAATTTTTTAATAATGGCTTCTATTTTGATGCTTTCGTTGGTATTTGGCCCTGATACGGTGAGTACTGCTAACATGATGACCGATATCGCACATGGGCTGTGCGCATGTGGGCATAAGGTGACGGTGTTGACCACCATGCCCCATTACAACCCGTCTGACGCGGTACGGGCTAATCCGGTGTATCGCTCGCGGCGGCTGTATACCCGCGCCAACGAAGGCGGCGTAGACATTGTGCGGTTGTGGATGCCACTAAAAGGCCAAGCCGTTTGGCGGCGGGCGCTCGATTATGTGTGGTTTCATGCGTTGGCTTTGTTGCTCGGCATTATCGTCATTCGTGGGCGGCAAGACATCGTTTATGTGCCTTCGCCGCCGATTACGTTGGGGCTGGCGGGTTGGCTGCTGTCATTGCTCAAAGGCGCAAAATTTATTTACGATGTGCGCGAATTGTGGCCCGATGTGCCGGTGCGCTTGGGCTTGCTCAAAAATAAGTGGGCCATTCAAGCCGTGTATGCGCTTGAGCATTTTGTCTATGCCCGCACTGCCGCCATCACCACCATCGCCCGAAGCTTTATCGATAATTTGGTGCGACGCGGCGTGCCGCGTGAAAAGCTGTTCTTCACCCCCAATTTTGTGGATGTTGACCTCGTCTCCCCACGATCAAAAGACAACGCCTTCGCCCGTGAACATGGCTTGGTGGATAAGTTTGTCGTCTTTTATGCTGGTAACATCGGCCTGACCCAAGGGCTAGATGTGCTGTTGGTCGAAGTGGGCAAGCTGTTAGAGAGCCAAGAGCCAAGAGCCAAGAATCAAGAACCAAGAACCAAGAGCCAAGCACTCAGCACTTAGGACTTAGCACTCAAGACTTAGCACTTACCACTCAGCCCGCCATCATCGTGGTGATTGGTGATGGGGCGGGGCGGGCAAAGCTTGAGCAGGCGGTGCGAGAATCGGGGGTGAGCAATATTATGTGCCTGCCGTTTCAGCCATTTAGCCGCGTGCCCGACACTTATGCTACTGCCGATGTGTGTATTTCGCCGATGAAGTTTGGCTTTTCGTATGACACTGTGCCAAGCAAAATCTACACCGCTATGTCGGCGGCGCGACCGGTTATTTCGGCGTGCGAAGATGACACCGAGTCGGCGCATTTGCTGCGCGAGGCCGAGGCCGGCATCGTGGTTGCGCCAGAGTCGGCAACAGAAATGGCCGAGGCAATCATGCAATTGCGCCATTCACCCGAGCTAGCTCGGCGGCTAGGCGCAAATGCCCGCGGATGGGTGGTGGCGCATTACAGCAAAACGGCGGTGGTAGCCGAGTATGATCGGGTGATGCGCTTAGTCAGCCAAGCTGCGCGACGCGGGTAACACCATCACCATCGGCACAAACAGCCGACGCTGCCCTGCCGAGGGCGTCGGCGTCGCCAATGGGCGCGCCAAGATGGTGACATTGGTCGTGACCGACCCTCCCGACACCACTCGCCGCGCATCATCCACCAACATCTGGGCCTGAATCGCGTAGCTGCCTTGGCGCAATGCATTTAAGGTGACTACGACCTCGACCCGATACGGCACAACGACATCACCGATGGCACAAGATACACGGGCGGCGTTGGCCTGCCAACGACAATTGCCTGCTTGCGTTGTGCCTTGCTGATGCACTTTATACGTCGCGCTCAACACCTCAAATGGCAACATTGGCTGCGCCAAACGGGCCAAATCGCTCGGCTCGATTGCGCTATTTTCGCGGTGAAGCAGCGTCGCAGGCAAATCAATCACAATCACCACATCACCCAAGTCGGAACCCGGGCTGGGCGAGACAAAACTAAACTCAATTTGCCCCGTTTCGCCTTCTCGCCAAGTCGGGGGTGGTTTTGCGCTGCTGTTCACGGCTGACTCGTTTGGCGGCGGGTCAACGGGTGGCTGATTTACTGGCGCGGCTGGGGTTGGGGCTGGCGCTAAATTTGACACCGTCGTCGTGACAACACTGTAATAATACACAGGGTCGAGTGCATGAGCGCTGCTAATCTCTACTCGATTGGTAATTAATGTGCCGCCAACCACTGCCGCATCTAGCCGCGTCACAATGGTCACCGTCTCTTGGCTGCGGGGCGCAATTGACGCAAATGTCGTTGTGATCTGATTGCCCACTGATTGACACAGGCCGATGCCCGTCGCGGCGCACGCTTGCAATTGCAAGCCCGCTGTCAGCACATCTGTCATCGTCACCCAATTGGCCACCCCCAGATCAGGGTTGCTGATCACGATGGTGTAGGTGAGTAAGTTGTTGGGGTAAACCTGCGTTGGGGTCACAGCCTTGCTCACATTTAGCAACTGAGTGAGGGGAATTTGGTAATAATTGCCATAATCGCGCAATTCGCTGACGTTGCCGCTGGGGTCAAGTACCTGCACCGCGTATTCATGCACCTTGACGGCGGCGCTGACGGTGACTGTAGCGCGTTGGCTGGCGGTAATCCAAGTCGGTTCCACCTTGCGCCACGTGTATTCGTCGAGGGCGCGATACAAAATATAGTGGACCCCGAAAACTGGACACGAAAAAAGCGAAAAGTCAGGTAGAGTTTAAAGCGAAATGAAGAAACAATTTACAGCTACCTTTAAAGCTGAAGTCGCTCGCGAGCTACTACGCGAAGACAAAACAATGGCCCAAATTGGCAG
>CAMDWA010000202.1 GCA_945877855.1 Thermoflexus hugenholtzii JAD2
GAAACTTATAACCTCTAAGTGTCATCCCGACGCGCAGCGAGGGATCCCTGAAGATTAAATTGGGCAAATATGTAGTCAGGTCAGTTGAGATTTTGACCTGCCATTGTGACGCTTGTGTCGGTTTAGGCAACAGGGATCCCTCACTTCGTATCGGGATGACGCATCGAATATAGGTATATATCTAAGTTTCTGAGCAAATTTAAAGATGCAGAGCGCTTGCGCGGTGCGTCCAACAATATAAATGAACTAGCTTGTCACCCCGACGCCCTTCGACAGGCTCAGGGTAAACTGCGAGGGGTCTTTGCATAACATACCGTTGTAGCGTATCTTAAGCAAAGATTCCTCCTCGTAGTTTACCCTGAGCTTGTCGAAAGGTCGGAATGACACATGTAATATACAATAAATCAAAATTCATAAGCCGCAAAATAGACCTTGCACATTTATGGTAGCGGGTTAAGCAAGGCCCGAATCTCTTGCAGCAATTGCCCAAATTCGGGGGTCGCCGACATCGCCCAATGACGTGGTCGTGGCAAGTGAATCGCCACTTCGCCCATAACATGCCCGGGGCGCGGCGAACACACCACCACACGGTCGGCCAAAAAGATGGCCTCTTGAATACTATGCGTCACCAAAATGGTGGTCATGTTCAAGGCCCGCCAAATTGTCTCAAGCGCCTCCGTTAGGCGTTCACGGGTGAGGGCATCGAGTGCGCCGAAGGGTTCATCGAGCAATAAGATGGGCGGCTGGGTGATGAGGGCACGCGCCAATGCCACACGCTGTGCCATGCCGCCGCTCAATTCGCGTGGGTAAGCCCGCTCGAACCCAGCCAGCCCAACCAGCGAAATGAGCAGTTGTGGGTCGGGGTTAGGACGGGCTTTAAGATTAGGCATTAAGGATTGGGGCTGGGTGCCATCATTCGTAATTCCCAACTCGAGCGGCAAGCGAATATTCTCTTCAACCGTGCGCCACGGCAACAGCGCCGAATCTTGGAATTGCAGACTGATGGCGGGGTTGGGTTGACGTAATATTTGCCCCTCAAACACCACTTGCCCCTGATTGGGCGACAACAAACCCGCCAATACCCGCAGCAATGTGCTTTTGCCGCAACCGCTTGGCCCGACAATGGCAATAAATTCGCCGCGTTTGGCATGTAGCGAAAATTGCCGCAAGGCTTGGGTGCCGTTTGGGTAGGTGACGGAGATGCCGTCGGCGTTCAAAAATGTCACAGTGAATCAATCAGAAATTTTCACGCAAAGGCGCAAAAAGAAAAATTGCGCCTTTGCGTGAAACAAAATTACGGCAAAAATACATTTGTGAAATAGTCTTTAACATCCAGCTTTTGCTTAATTTGCCCCATTGCCAGCAATGTATTTTGGGTCGTTTCCCACGCTTGGGCCGATGATTCACCCATTTTGGCCCCATTGAGCGCTTTCATATTATCAATGGTCGCTAACAACACTTTTTTCTGAATTGGATCATCGGCTTTTAAACCTTCAACATATTTGGTGGTGATCTTCATGGCTTCGTCAGGGTTATTGATGGTGTCTTGTAACCCGCGTAACATCGCTTTCGCCATGCCCTTAATTAAGGCAGGGTTCTCTTTAATCACCTTATCGCTGGTCATCAAGCCATTTGCAACCATCTCAACTTGGTCACCGACGGCGATCACATTCACTGCCATGCCTTTATCTGCCAATACAATGGGTTCATTTACGGTATAGCCAATCACGGCATCCACTTTTTCTTGCTGTAAGGCCGCCACTTGGGTAAACCCAATTTCTTGCTGATCAAAATCTTTCTCGCTTAGGCCATTGGCATTCAACAAAGCCCGCCAACCGACATAATTGGCGCCAAAAAAGCCGGGCAAGCCCACTTTTTTGCCCTTCAAATCAGCCAATTTTGTGATGTTGAGTTTGGCCGGTGTAATCACGGCGATGGGGAATTTGCGATACCATTGCGCAAAATATTTGACCGGTAAGCCATTGGCACGCGCCAGCACCACTTGTTCGCCGCTGACCACGGCAAAGGGCAATTCGCCCGCCGCCACCAATTTCACGCCATCGGTCTCGAATTTGTAGTCAAATTCAATCTCGATTTTTTCTTGGGCAAAATAGCCTTTTTCGAGCGCCACGTAATAAGCTGCATATTGCACATTGGGAATATAGCCCATTGGCAAGCGCACTTTGGTGGTTGAGCCGCTGCTTGGCGCAGGCACGGCACAGGCCGAGAGCGCCAAAGCGCAGGCCAAAGCAAAAATAGGTTGTTTGAGTTTTATTGTGTTCATTTTGTTGGTTGATTGGTTGATTCGTTGGTTAGTTGGTTAAATTTTGATTAATTTGTGACCAAGCCAGCCGATGCCGATATAAAGCATGAGCGCGAGCGCAATGACAGTAAGCACCCCGACAAAAACCAGCGCAGTGTCATATAAATTGTTGCCTTGTTGAATCATGAAGCCAAGCCCGCGGCTGGCGCTGGTAAATTCGGCGGCAATGGCTCCGATCATAGATAACGTGCCGCCTACCCTCAGCCCGCCAATCAAGGTGGGCAACGCGGCTGGAATTTCTAATTTTGTCAGGGTTTGCCAAGGGCTTGCACGGTAAACCCGAAATAGATCGCGCAGGGTTGGCGATACATTGCGGATGCCGACGACGACATTAATTAAGATCGGAAAGAATACGATGAGCGTGCATAACAAAATCTTCGCGCCCATCCCATTGCCAAACCAAATAAAAATAAGCGGGGCTACTGCAATAAACGGTATTCCCTGTGAAGCTACCACAATGGGGGATAGCAAACGATCAATCCAATCTAATTTTGCAATTGCGTAGCCGAGCAACAATGCCAATATCACCCCACAGCCTAAACCTGCCAGCGCCTCGGTGAAGGTGGCTGTGGTATGAAACAACCAAGTGCCATCTTGTAACCGATCGATAAAACGCTCGGCGACCAAAAGTGGCGAGGGCAAGATAAAGGGTGGATAGCTTAGGCTAAGCAGATGCCAAACGACAAACACCCCCAACACGCCCAGCCAAGGCAAAGCGTGTTTCGACACATTTATTTGATTTGTTACACGAAGTTTTTTGGTTGCAGCCATAAAAAAACACCCCAAAGCATATGCATTCGGGGTGTTAATCGGCCATGCGCAAGGCAAGTAAAAGCATCATCGATAATGCCGCTGACGGTGCGTCAGCATAGCATCATAAATGACGCAATACGAATGACGCATTGCGTTGACTGCCTTCTTTATATCCAGACTATACGGTCGGCATCAGAGTTACACTGATTCCTGCGTGCCTCTCAACACGCTCGTGGGCTATACCACCGATCGGGAATTTCACCCTGCCCCGAAGGCCAATATTTAATTTTAGATTTACGATTGGTGAGTAGAGGCACGGCATGCCGTGCCCCTACTCACCAATCGTAAATTTATAACTTGATTTTAACGTCATTGCCATCGACCACACATTCATAAATGGGAATGGGGCCAGCGGCTGGAAAACCCGCCTTGCCAGTAATTAAATCGAACTGGGCCGCATGACGTGGACAAATAACACAGTTCCCAGCAATTTCTCCCTCGTTGAGGGGGCCATCGTCGTGGGTGCAAATATCACCAAAAGCGCGAACACTACCTTTCAGCAATACTAAGGCAATAGGTGTCTCATTGATATCTAAGGCCAAAATTTTGCCTTCTTGCAGGTCACTGAATTTAGCGACAGTAATGTAATTTTTCATGAAAATTATTTCTCAATGGGCAATCCAACCCCATTTCCCCATTCGGTCCAACTGCCGTCATAATTTTTTACACTCGGATAACCCAACAAATAAGTAAGCACAAACCAAGAATGTGAACTGCGCTCGCCGATACGACAATAGGCAATGATGTCTTTATCGGGTGTAACCCCTTTGCCGCCATAAAGTGCGGTCAACTCTTCGCGTGATTTGAAGGTGCCATCTTCGCGCACGGCTTGTGCCCAAGGGATGCTTTGTGCGCCCGGGATATGCCCACCCCGCAACGCCCCTTCATTGGGGTAATCTGGCATGTGCATCCGCTCGCCGGTGAATTCTTGTGGGCTGCGAACATCAACCAAGGTGCCTTTGGCCCTAACATGCGTTAGCACTTGATCACGAAAGGCGCGGATTTTACTGTCATCACGCTGCGGTGCAATATAGTTAGCTGGGGCATAAGTTGGCATTTGGCGCGTTGTTTCACGTTTTTCATCGGCCCATTTTTTGCGCCCGCCATTTAAGATTTTGGCCTTGTTATGACCAAACAATTGAAAGACCCAAAAGGCGTAACATGCCCACCAATTGTTTTTATCGCCATAAAAAATCACGGTGGTATCGTTGCCAATGCCAATGGCATTGGCATTCATCAACGCAGTGAAACGCGCTGCGTCAAGATAATCACGGGTAAGCGGATCATTAAGATCAGCCACCCAGTCAATATTTACTGCGCCCGGAATATGGCCTGTTGAATAAAGCAATGGGTCTTCGTTCGATTCGATGATGCGGATATTCGCATCATTAAGATGAGCAGCAAGCCATTCTGTGCTTACAAGCGCATCTGGGTTTGCATAGGGTTGATTGTTCATAAATTTGACGTGTAAAGGGGGACAGTTGCAAGTTGCCAAGTTGCAAGCAAGGCAACGACTTGCCCCATTGCGACTTGCTATCTATCACTATTTAACTGTCAGCCAGTCTTCATTGAAATATCGGTTAAAAATCCAGTATAACAGTTGACAATCTAAGCAACTCATGTAAAATTCATACTTGTCAGAAATCAAAAAGATTTCTTGATAAAATAAACAATTAGGTTCCAATATAAAATATCCGAGGAGAAGAAAAAGAAAGAATGAATAACAAGTTTCTTGCATTCACCGCAGTGACAGCCGTCGTGCTGGCCGCTTGTGGTGGTACCCCAACTCCGGCTCCCAAGCCGACCGACGCTCCCAAGCCAGCCGCCCCCGCCGCAACAACGGCTCCAGCAGCTCCGGCAGCTACTGCCGCCCCAGCCGCAACCGCAGCCCCCAAGCCAACTGATGCTCCTAAGCCAGCCGCTGGCCCAGAAACCATCCGCATCTATTCGAGCTTCCCCCTCCAGGGTTCATCGAAGAGCAGCTCAGATCAAATTAACAATGCAATCGCCATTGCCATTGAAACCCTTTCAAAGGGTGGCTTGGTTTGCGACGGCAAGTTTAAGGTTGATTTTGTGAAGTTGGATGACAGCACCGCCGCCGCCGGCAAGTGGGACGCCGCAACCGAACAAGCCAACGCCACCAAGGCCGTAGCTGACAAGGATGCGATGGCCTACATCGGCACATTGAACTCTGGCGCTGCCAAAGTTTCAATCCCCATTTTGAACCAAGCCAAGATGGGCATGATCAGCCCCGCCAACACCTATGACGGTTTGACCAAACCAGCCGATGCAGGTGAGCCAGACAAGTATTATCCAAATGGTACGCGCAATTACATGCGTGTGGTGCCAGCCGATGGTTTGCAAGGTGCATTCAATGCGCAGTGGACCAAGGGCTTGGGCGCAAAGAACATTTACATTTTAGATGACACCGAATTGTATGGCAAGGGTTTGGCCGACGTGTATGAGAAGACCGCCAAGGAAATCGGTTTGACCGTTTTGGGCCGCACTGGTATCGATGGCAAGGCCAAGGACTTCAAAGCTTTGGCAACCAAGATCAAGGGCTTGAACCCAGATTTGATTTACTACGGTGGCATCACCGATAACGGCGCAGGCCAATTGGTGAAGGACATTCGTGGCGCTGGCATTAAGGCCATGTTCATGGGTGCAGACGGCATCGCCGGCCCAGCATTCATCAACGCTGCTGGTAAGGACATCGCCGAAGGCATTATGGCAAGCGCTGGCGTCGTGCCATTCAACTTGTTGCCACCCGAAGGTCAGAAATTCGAGAAGGATTTCGCCGCCAAGCTCGGTATCAAGAAGGAAGACTTCGAAATCTATGCTAAGTATGGTTATGCCGCTGCTGAAGTGACCATGAACGCCATTACCAAGACTTGCGCCAAGGATCGCGATGCCATCCGCAAGGCCATGATCGAGACCCAAGGTTTGAAGACAGTGGTAGGCACCATGACGTTTGACAAGAACGGCGACACCACCGACACCACCATGACTGGTTTCATCATCACCAAGGGTGAATTGACCGAAACCCAAGCCAAGTTGGCGAAGTAATTCTCAGTCGAGACTACATTCGTTCATTAACAAACACGCCTTCGATTTATCAAATCG
>CAMDWA010000203.1 GCA_945877855.1 Thermoflexus hugenholtzii JAD2
ATGTCGTGATATTGACTTAGGCTTATTCTATAAATAAAAAGATCGAATTTTTTGCCCAATGGCGAAAGTAGATGTAGAGACGCGCCACCGGCGCGTCTTTTCTTCGGGTCACATCAAAGACTACTATTTTATGGATGAATTAAAAAGACAAGCTGCTGAGCAAGCGGTGGCACTCATCACACCCGGCATGGTGGTCGGGCTAGGTGAGGGTAGCACGGCGTTATGGGCTTTGCGGGCGATTGCGCGTAAATTGGGCGATGGCAGCCTGAGCAATATCGTGGGGGTGCCATGTTCAAAAAATATTGAGCGCCATGCCACTGAATTGGGGATTCCCTTGACTACACTCGAAGTATGTGATCATATCGATTTGACGATTGATGGCGCCGACGAGGTTGACCCGCAGTTGAATTTGATCAAGGGCGGCGGCGGGGCCTTGCTACGTGAGAAGATTGTGGCCCAAGCCAGCCTGCGCGAGATTATTATTGTGGACGAAAGCAAACTTTCGCCAGCGTTAGGCACAAAATGGCATGTGCCAATCGAAGTTGTGCCGTTTGGCTGGGGTTCACAACGTCGTTTTCTCGAATCTTTGGGGGCCAAAGTGACATTGCGTCAAAGCAAAACCGGCGGCAATTTTATTACCGACCAAGGCAATTTTATTCTCGATAGCCATTTTGGCCCTATTTCAGACCCAGCTACACTTGCCGCTACCCTTTCAGCCCGCGCTGGTATTGTGGAGCATGGCCTGTTTGTTGGCCTCACCACTCAGCTTATTGTGGCGACAAGGAAATGAGTGAATGGGGGAATGCGTGAATGAGTGAATGCCCCCAAATTTCTTCATTCACTCATTCACTCATTTTCAAAAGTAGCGTCAGCGCGGCATCAGCCGAGGCGCGTTTGTTGCCGATGCGGTCATGCGGCCACACAAAACGCTCGACGGCATCGCCGTTTGGCGTGCTAATGCCGAGGTAGACCAAGCCAACCGGTTTGGCATCACTGCCGCCGCCCGGGCCAGCGATACCAGTGGCGCTGATGCCGACATCGACTTGTAAGGCTTTGCGCACACCCCGCGCCATTTCAAGCGCACACTGTTCACTTACGGCCCCGTGCTCGGTCAATGTGGCCTCGCGTACGCCCAAGACATCACGTTTGATGCGATTGTCGTATGACAAAACCCCGCCCATAAAATAAGCCGAGCAGCCAGAGCGGTTGGTCAAGGTGTCGCCGATTAGACCGCCAGTGCAAGATTCTGCCGTTGCAATGGTCCAATTGTGTCGCGCAAGGCCATCGGCAATACGCGAATTCATATAATCGCGCCAACGCTCGCCGAGGTCATGTTCAATTTGCCCCAAGACGCCTTGGGCCGAGGCGATGTCAATGTCGCTTAACTCATGTTTTACCGCGTCAAATTCATCTTGGTCGAGCAGGTGGGTTTGCCCATCACGCCCCATCCACACATCTAATTTTAGGTCAACCCATTCAAGCGTTGTTTGTGGCTGGCTAAATCGGTCTAAAGAATGAACTATTTTCGTCGGGCGCGTCACATTTACATACCAACCTTTCAACATTGCGCCATTTTTGTGGGTATCATACGCATTAAATAATATCGTTTGCAACGCTGATTGCAATAATGTGGCGTTTGAGGCAGGTAATGTTGTTTGTGGGCTAGCGAGTGGCGTGTAAAGTGCCATCACGTTATACCAGCGGTCTAAAAAAAATTGCTCTATAAAAAAATCACCTGTGGCAATGACAACCCCAAAATCAGTCGTTACTGTGGGCCATGTCCAAATTGCTTTTATGGTGATTTGATGCGAATCGCGCGATAAGATTTCGCCGGGGTAATGGGCACGCTCATGACCCCGGTGGTCAAGTTTATGGATGTGAATGGTTGTTTGTGACATTTAAAAATGATATTTTAGTTTTAAGCTATTAAAAACGGCATAAAACCGATGAGCATATCAATGCTTATGATCGGCTTAGGCCGTTTTTTTAGCTTAATGAGTATAGCGCTAATTGGCACACCTTGATAAAGGGTAATAGAGGCTTGTTATTTAGGATGTTAAAATCCTAAGTGAAATTGCTAATATCTTGCAAAGATGAATCATTGTTTACATAAAAACGACACTAATGTTAACGGTTTAGTAATTTCATATCCTTTACATCTTTCTAATACCGTTACCAAACTTGTACCAGATGTGAAAAACATAAGCACGAGCACACTGCATGGCTTGTCACTCACCGAGCCTGAAAAATCAAATAATGGGAATGGACATGCGTTGTCTGAAAAATCAGCTGCTGCGATTGCAATTGAATTGCTAAAATTACCCGACCAGCATAGCGATTGGTTGCGGTGGGTCAGGCTGACCAAGGCCTCTGCTGCCATTTTAGCCTTTCCATGCGGGGTTCCCGATTTTGCCAATGGGGCTAAAGCGCATGTCAAAACCGAATCGACCGAATCGCAAGTTGCTTGTGATCTGTTAATTATCGCCGCTTATTCATCTGATAATGCGCTTGGGCATTTGGTGGGCACACGAGTAAAGACAAGTGATTTTCCGCCGCATGATATTACCGCTTATTTGAATGATGATAACTGCATCAACCAATTTAATATTCAGGGCGACGGTGTGTTGGTGCTTGTTGAACCAGCCCAAACACGCATCAGTAGCGATTTAGCACATTATTGGCTAGATGCGTTTAATATTGCGCTTGAAAAAACGGCTGAACGGCAAAACCTTGAACAAGCCAAACGGGCTGCAACTGAACTAAGCTTGGCAAAATCACGATTTTTGTCGATGATGAGTTATGAAATTCGCACCCCGATGAATGCCATCATGGGTATGACAGAATTGTTGCTTGATACGACGCTTGATGCACAGCAACGCGAATTTGCCATGATTACCTATGACTCATCCGAGGCCTTGTTACAAATCTTGGGTGATGTGGTTGATTATGCCAAGTTGGAATCGAGCGGGTTAGACATGGATTATGCGCCATTTGTGCCCAAAGATACTGTGAATAGCACGCTAAAAATGTTGAGTGAAAAGGTGCAAGGCAAAGGTTTAGCCCTAAATCCAGCTTTTGCAGTCGGGTTGCCCTCGTTGGTGTTGGGCGATGCGGGGCGCGTGCGTCAGATGTTGTTAAATTTGGTCTTAAGCATCATCAAATTCACCAATACCGGCTCGGTCATTATTCGGGTGTCTCATGTTGAATCGACCGCTACCACTGCCATGCTGCGTTTTGATGTGCGCAGCCCTGCGGCGCAAATCCCCGAAGACATGCGTGAATATTTGTTATCGCCTTTCTCAACCCGCGAAACCGCTACCTCACGCCAATATATTGGGGTGCGTTTGGCGTTATCGGTGGCGGCCAAATTGGCGCAGTTGATGAAGGGTGAATTTAAGATGGAAGCGACAAAACCAACAGGCTGGGTGTTTTCATTTACAGCCACATTTGGCTTGCAAACGATTGCGCCTTAGCGCACATACTCGGCGCGGTCTTAAATTGATGAAATGCCGATTTCATACCCCTTCTGTCAATCGTAGTGGTTAGTTAAGCTAATTTGTAGAATATTGCCTTCGATGTCGAGTTGTAAAAAATTGCATTCGAACGGCGATCAATCGCCGTTCTACGTAACAACGCCCGCTACGCGGGCTAATTTTTCAGCCCGCGTAGCGGGCGTTGTTATGTAGCGCGGGGATTGATCCCCGTGCGGACGCGATACGCCGCATTTTGCCATTTGTAGGTTTCTATAAATTAGCTTAACTGACCAGTAGCTTGATAGAGGGGTGTGAAATTGGCGAAAACGGCCATATAGCTTCGGGCTAATCATTTACGGTTAATAACCCAAACTCGGTTCCAATACGCTGATCACCACGATACCAACAATTTACCACTGCCTTCGATAACCCATCATGCGCCACAACCTCGCGCCGCCAAACGCGCAATTGTGAGGCTGGGTAATAAAAGTGCCCACTGAGGGCGCGCCCACCGCTTAAACTGTAACTTCCCGCAACAGCTTGTTCTGGGGGGGTCCATGCATGAATATGGTTGGTGACGAGGCGGTAATCGCTTGTATGGTGCACAAACCCATTGGCCGAAGTGTGAATGTGTAATTGGTGTTGTTGGGCAATTGCCCCAATACTGGTTTCGCCAGTGCAATGTTCTTGGTATGCGATTTTGCCTTTTTGTGAATGGTCTGTATTCAAGACTGTTAATTCACCTTTCCAGGTACATGCGCGATGCAACAATAGTTGCCCGTGCCCGGCGCTGGGGTCATTGGCCAAGTCAAACGAAGTGCCAGAGATAAGCGAGGGTGGGGGGGCGCTATTATTTTCGGGCACAAGATCATTTTGCCCTACCACCACATAAAGCAAATGCTCGCCACGTGACATTAACGCCAGCGACAATTGAATTTTGCCACCCGGCAAGACCATGAGAAAGAATCGTTGGCTTAGGCCGAGTGCTGCCCAGTAGGCCTTGGCATCGACCAGCCCTTCGCTCAGGGTTTCGGCATAGCCAATGTTGGCTGGTCCCTGATAAAGCCGAATTGGGTGCTGGCTTTCGGTGATGGTTTGTTCTTCGATAAAATAATGCCCAGCATGTTTAAATGGCCCGACGAACGACACATCGATGCGGGTGCGGCCATCGGGCAATTTTTGCACATGGCGGGTATCTGCGCCATTGCCCAAAAATTTACCATCGCCCGAATAAACCTCGGCGCTCCCTGCCCAGCGGCCTAATCCTTGGAAATTTGACATTTTTTTATGAGTGCAAAGTGCAAAGTGCAAAGTAATGAGTTTTTGATACTCAGCACTTTTTACTTTTTACTTTTTACTTTGCACTTGTTTAGGGTCTTACAACCCGTACAAAGTCTTGAATTTGGAAAATGGTGGTTTTGCCGTCGCGCATTTTGTGGGTGATGATGCGGCGGGTGTCTGGGTCGAGAAAATAATGGTTATTGAGCACCAATGATTTGCTCACGGCGCTATCAATGACAAAATTGTAGTTGTAACTGGTTAGCATCACACCCATTACCTTTACCAAGGCGTTTTCACAGCTTGTGGTGTTGCCCTCAACCAGAAAATCGGTGTTATACATTTGGCGTTTCTGGGTTTCCCACAATGTGTCAAACTCTTCATCCATGTGCCAAACATTGGGGGCTACCCAATAACAATCCATATGCACAGGGGTGCAGCCTAAATAATTCCCTTGCGGGTCAAAAGTTTTGGTCAGGCCTTCCCAGCGCCCCATAAAACATTGATAAGGGTAATTGGGGTTTCGTGTTGATCCGTAGTCTTTCATGGTGAATTACGAATTACGAATTACAAATTACAAATTATGAATTAAACACAAATGCAATTCGTAATTTGTAATTCGTAATTCGTAATTTAAACCTAAAGGTTCCAAAGGGTTAACCCTGTGCCAGCATGTGCTGCACGGGTGACAGGCACGCCATCATAGGCGGTTAACACAAATTCTACAGCAAAACACACTGCGCGGTTACTGTGCCCTGCAATAACGGCGATGCCGTTGGGCGCGACTGGGTCACGAAATGACAATACGAGGTGCATATGCACACGCGGCAGGTTATCGAGCAGGCTAATAGTGCCATGCCCGTTTACAATTTCGAGGGGGCGCTGCCAAACCAAAGGCGGTTTACGCACTTTATTCACAAAATCATACTCCGCAAATTCGACCTCGGTTAACCCGCCCAATAGCTCGAATGTAGCGGCGGTAATGTTGTGTTGTTGGGCGATTTGAGCCATCGCTTCATGCACCTGTGCGCCTTCAGTCAAAGTTCCAAAAAAAGTGCGGGTTCCGCTGGTATTAATGTGTTTTACAGTAATCATATTATTGCCAAATAAGCAGTGTAATTATGGGCAACCTTGGTAAGGCTTCTAGCGAATATCTAATACAACTATTGTATCCTTGAGACAAATAAGTAAATTTAAAGAAAGCACATTCGGCATATCAAGAAAGGCTGAGATTGGCGAAAGCCGTGTTTTTATGCCTTTGTGAGTATCGCTGGTTTGGCTAACGTGCTCTTTTTGAGTTTTTATAAAAATACAACCAAAGATGCAAGCATTTACTCCATTTTTGGGGTAAATTGTGCTTGACAAGCTTATAAGACTCACCTA
>CAMDWA010000204.1 GCA_945877855.1 Thermoflexus hugenholtzii JAD2
GAACGGCGTTCTTAATGTGCCGAACAACCCTATTTTGCCATTTATTGAAGGCGACGGCACAGGCCCCGACATTTGGCGCGCCAGTGTGCGTGTATTTGATGCCGCGGTTGAAAAATGCTATAACGGGGAACGCAAAATCCATTGGATGAAGGTGCAAGCGGGCGAAGAGTCCTTCCGCACCTATCAAGATTGGTTGCCCAAAGAGACAATTGATGTCTTTCAAGAATATTTGGTTGGTATCAAAGGCCCATTGACCACCCCAATCGGCAAAGGGATTCGCTCATTGAATGTGGCCTTGCGCCAATTGCTCGATTTATATGCTTGCTTGCGCCCAGTAAAATATTTTACCGGTGTGCCAAGCCCAGTCAAGCACCCAGAGAAGGTCGATATGGTGATTTTTCGTGAAAACACCGAAGATATTTATGCTGGGATTGACTTTGAAGCAGGCAGCGAGCAAGCCGTCAAGATCCTTGAATTTTTGAAGGCAAATATGCCCAAAGAATTTAAGAAAGTGCGTTTTGGCGAAAGCAATATTAATAGCGTCGGCATTGGCATTAAGCCCATTTCAGAGCCGGGTTCAGATCGCTTGATCCGCAGCGCCATTCAATATGCTTTGCGTTTTGGTCTCAAGAGCGTGACCTTGGTGCACAAGGGCAACATTATGAAGTTCACCGAAGGCGCTTTCCGCGACTGGGGCTATGCCTTGGCCCAACGTGAATATCGTAACGATATTGTGACCCAACGCGAAAGCTGGATCATTGACAATGTTGATCGCAAGCCGGGCATTAGCGTAGAAGATAACGCCAAGGCCATTGACCCGGGTTATGACATGATGACGAATGATCAACAAGCTGAAATTCGGGCCGAAATTGAATCTGCCTTGAAGTTGATGCCAACCCATGGTGGTGGCAAGTGGAAGAAGAAGTTGATGATTAAGGACAGCATTGCCGACATCACCTTGCAGCAAGTGCTTACCCGCCCCGAAGAGTTTGATGTGATCGCCACCCCCAACTTGAATGGCGACTATTTGAGCGACGCGCTTGCCGCCCAAATCGGTGGGATCGGTATTGCGCCGGGTGCCAACATTAACTATGTTTCAGGTCACGCTATTTTTGAGGCAACCCACGGAACCGCGCCAAAATATGCCAACCTTGACAAAGTGAACCCGGGTTCGGTGATTTTGAGCGGCGAAATGATGCTGCGCTATATGGGCTGGACCGAAGCCGCCGATGCCATCATCAGTGCGCTCGATAAGACCATTGGTCAGAAGATTGTCACTTATGACTTTGCCCGTATGATGGAAGGGTCGAAGGAAGTGAAGTGCAGCGAGTTTGCATCGGCAATCATTGCTAACTTGTAGCGCAATTATGGTATTTTTGTCATAAACTAAAAGACGTAATGCCGAAATCAGTATCCCTTCTCAAGCGTAGGCCAGTAATCTGGCCCCTTGAGGAGGAATTGTGAAATCAGCGAAAACTTTTTATTACGCATCATTAAAAAGCACCAATGGAAATAACTTTCATTGGTGCTTTTTTGTTGGGTTTAAAAGCAAGTTGCGGCTGGGTATAAAATATTGTCATGTCAGCCCGATGTGTAGATTGTCTTAACGAAGCCATTGAACGCTGTGAAGTGACGAGCGTGCCACTCTGTGCCGGTTGCTTATGGTATGCCGATGATGGCCGTCGTATTAGCGAGCGTGTGGCCCAACAACTGAGCCAACAAGGCGTAACTGTTTATTCGCCCCAAACCTATTTAGCTACGTTAGGGCCGCATACGGCGTTGCCTACGTTGCCCAAGGCCAACTATGCCTATAAACGCGACCGTAACGGCAATGACACCATTGCGATGTTGGCTGGGGTGACGGGGTTGTTATCGCTGGTATCGTGTTTTGGAATTGGGCTGGCTTTATGTGCCGCGCCATTGCCATTGTTGCCGCTTATTTTGGGCGGGATTGGGTTGGCGGGTGCAAATAGTGCGGGTAATCCCAGCCAAGCCCGCTTTTTGTCGTGGCTGGGGGTGGCCGGTGGTGCCGGGTTTGTGGCGTTGGTTTTGTTGGTGATGGTTGCATCGGTGGCTTTTGGCACTACGGTCATGATGCCTTGGTCGGCCATGCGTGGCTCGTTTTCATTTTTGCCCTAAATTTATAGCATTTTGAAGGCATTATGCCAAAATCTGTAAAGGTCAAAATGATAGCGAATCTGTACACCTCCCCCCTCCCAGCCTCCCCCGCAAGCGGGGAAGGGGTAATACCTCCCTCACGTATTCGGGAGGGGTTGGGGGAGGGGCGATTGAGTGACACCACTATTATCTTGATCGTTATAGATTTTGGCGATAATCTGTTTTACTGATGCATTTCTGTGATCACATCGCGCCACATGTCATCGGCATCGCCCGGCACAAAGGGGATGTAGCTTGACACGCGGTCAAGCACACCTTCGTAACGTTGGCGCAGGGCTTTGCCTAGTTTGTCGGGGGGGGCCTCGATGGCAAAGGCATTCAAAATATCATCGCTAATCAATGCCGCCATATCGCCCCATTGTTGGCGTGATGCTAACGCCGACAGTTGTGCGCCAATGTCTTCCCAGCCGTGTATTTCGAGCACAATGCGGTAACTGGGGGTTGAGAGATAAAATGACAATTGCTCACGCGCCCAGGCACGGGTTTTGTCCATTGCGGCGCTGTCTTGGCCGGTGATGATAAAACAGCCGCTGGCCAGCGAAACAGCAGCGGGGTCGCGGCCTGCTTTGGCGGCCCCGATGGCAATTTGGGGCTTGACAAATTCTTGCACATATTTTACGGTGTGGGCCGGATGCACATGAAAACCATCACATAGCTCGCCGGCTAATTGGGCTAAACCCTCATTCACGCCAGCAATATAAATTGGAATTTGTGGCTGTGCGATTGGCCCGGGGTTAAAGAATGGGGTCATGAGTGAAAATTTGTAAAATTCACCGGCGTAATACATACGCCCGCCATGTTGAAAATTGTTCCAAATAGCCCGTAACGACAGAACATAATCGCGTAATCGCGCCACGGGTTTATCCCATGCGGTTGCAAAACGGCGTTCAATGTGTGGTTTGACCTGAGTGCCCAACCCCAACATAAAGCGCCCATTTGAAACGGCTTGTAGATCCCAAGCGGCTTGGGCCGTTACCATTGGGCTGCGTGGAAAAGCCACCAAAATGGCGGTTCCAAGCGCTACCCGTTGGGTATGCTCAGCGGCCAGCAATAATTGAAATAGGGGGTTGTGTTTGGTTTCGGCGGTCCAAATGCCAGCATAGCCCATTTCTTCGGCGTGTCGTGCAATCTTGCCAATATTAAGCATATCGGCGGCGCGCACTTCTAACATTGCATCAAATTTCATGGTTTATTTATTTATTGGTCTAAAATAGTGGGTAACGCAAATTCGCGTAACAAATACCCTCTCCATACTTTTGTGTATTGTATGTTAACAACAATTATTTTAAGATGTATGCATCTGTTTTCGCAAAAAAGCGAGAGGAATTTAAAAGATCGAATGCCGATTACGCTATTCGGCCATCCCCACAAGCGATGGCGGGATATTGTAATCGGCGAGAACTGCATTTTTATGTCGTTCTTGGTATAGAAATATTATCCACAAAGGATTCTCAAACGAAATGACAACCCATTCTCAAAACACCATCCCATTTCACCGCAATTACAAACCTGTGGCATTGGCCGTGCTCGCTGCTATTTTAGTTGGTTGTGGCGGGGCGGCCACCCCAGCCCAACCAACCCTTGCCCCCAGCCAAGTGCAAGTAAATTTTGCCCCAACCCCGACCGAAGTGCCCGCTAAATTGCCCACTCAAGTGATTCAACCGACGGCTGCGCCAACACAAGCCCCGCCGACGGCTGCGCCAAAACCTGCTGGGACTGTGGCCCCCGCTGCCGCCCAAGTGGCCACGGCTTCGGTCAATATGCCGGCTCCGCAAGGGGCGGCAAATGCGGCTAAAGCCGTTTTGCCCGCACCGGGCAAACCAGCTTTTGAGCAACCAACCCATATTGTGATCCCAGCCATTAAAGTAGATGCGCCTGTTGCCGAGGCTGGTATTATCATCAACAAACAAGGTCAGCCCGAATGGGATTTGCCGAAGGGACGGGTCGCTGCGTGGCACAACAATTCATCGCTGCTGGGGCAACCGGGCAATTTGGTATTGAATGGGCATAACAATATCGAAGGCTCGATTTTTGCTGGTTTGTATGATTTGAAGCCGGGCGACAAAGTAATTTTGCGCAGCAAAAGCCGTGAAGTAACCTATGAATTGAGTTATTACAAGTTGTTAAAAGAAAAAGATCAACCGGTATCGGTGTTGATTGAGAACGCTAAATATATTGAGCCGACCCCAGATGACCGTATCACCCTCGTCACGTGCTGGCCCATCACCAACAATACCCATCGCTGGATTTGGGTGGGCAAGATTGTTGAAGAGAAGGTTTTGAAATCGTGACAATGGGGTGGGATGACAGGGTGACAAGGTGAGAGGGTGAGTGGGTGATCAATTCACCCTCTCACCTTGTTACCCTGTCATTCCGTAAAATAAAAAATCGGGTTTCTAAGCGCAGCTTATCGTTTTGCCACGATCTGCGCTTAGAAACCCGATTTTTTTTGTTAGCCACGTGCGATTTGCCAAATAAACACGCCGAGCATGATGAAACACAACAGCAAATTGACCCCAATCGAGAGCAACGAGCCGAGGCAATAGTTCCAAGCGGTATTTGCCGCGCTGGGCCAATGGCGCTTTTGCCAATATTCAACCGCAATCACCCCTGCCGCCGCGCCGAGACCCGCACCGACCAACGTGCCAAATACAGGCAAAATGGGGCTAAGCACCACGCCACCGCCTAGCCCGCCGACAAATGCGCCGAGCAGCGTTTTCCAATTCGCCCCCGCTCGTTGCGCTGCCCAATTTTTGAGCCAAATTTCGTTCAGCATCGAGAGCACCATGATGAACGTTAGCACAGCAATTGTGCCCCAGCCCACGCGCTGAAAATTCTCGGCCCATGCCCACAACAAACACCCCGCCAAGACCAATGGCGACGACGGCAACACTGGCACGATCACCCCAATTAACCCACCCAATATTAATATCACGGCAAGAAGTTGCCACAGATCTAAATTCATCATTTTGCCAAGTATAGAAGCAATTTTAGATTTTAGATTGGAGAGCCACTCATTTTCAATCCAAAATCCAAAATCCAAAATCATCAATAATAGGCGCTATGTATAAAAACCTAAATATGGGTGCGTTGGGGCACAATGTGCCATTTGATGAAGTGGTGAAGTTGGCCCAGCGCCATCATTTTGCTGGGGTTGACCTCGATTTAACCTATTTGGCGGCGCTGAGCCAAAGCCAAGGGCTGCAACAGGCCAAGGCTTGGTTTGCGGCTACAGGGCTGCGGGCCAGCGCATTTGGTTTGCAGGTGGCTTGGCGTGAATGGGATAGCGACGAGGCCTATGCCGATAGTTTGCAAAAATTGGTACACGATGCTGCATTGGCCCAAGCCTTTGGCTGCACCCGTTGTTTTACATGGGTGATGCCGCGCTCAGACCAGCTCAATTTTTACCAACATTTCAATTTGGTTTTTCCGCGTCTCAAGCGTATTGCCGAAATATTGGGCGAATATGGCATTCGTTTGGGGCTAGAATTTGTGGGGCCAAACACCATGCGAGAAGGGCGGGCCTATGATTTTGTGCATACGATGGATGGGATGCGCACCTTGGCTGCCGCCATCGGCGCGACCTCGCGCAATACGGGCTTGCTGTTAGATGCCTTTCATTGGTGGACATCGCATGGCACTGTCACCGAATTGAGGCATCTAAACGCTGCCGAAGTCGTGTATGTGCATCTCAACGACGCCCAAGCTGAGCTGGCGCGTGATGCGCAAATCGACCAAATTCGCGAGCAAGTTGGCGCAACTGGGGTTGTTCCCATTCAGCCCTTTTTGGCGGCTTTACGTTATGTTGGCTACGATGGGCCGCTCACGGTTGAACCCTTTAGCGCGGCGATCAAAGCCATGTCGCCCGATGCTGCCGCCGCCGCAACCAGCGCCGCGCTTGATCAGGTTTTGGCTGCGGCATAAATT
>CAMDWA010000205.1 GCA_945877855.1 Thermoflexus hugenholtzii JAD2
ATCTGTTCCTTTGTTGATGCTTGCTAGCGTTGCTATCATCGCTTCGACTGTTTTGTATACTGCGGGGGGATGTTGTTCTTCTTTTTTTTCATACCCTCTGTTTTACTACAGGTTTGAACAACATCCCTACTTTTAGACTAAACTACTGGTTAATGGTTAATGGTTAATGATCAATGAATCATTAACCATTAACCATTAATCATTAACCATTAACCATTACTCATGCCAACCAGCCTTATTCGCGCATCCGCGTTTTTACGCAAAGAAATTTTTGAGATTGTGCGGCAGCCCAAGCTATTGTTAACGCTGGTGGCGGGGCCGTTTATTATTATGTTGCTATTTGGCATTGGTTATAGCAACAATGCCGTGCCGCTGCGTATTTTGTTTGTGGCTGAAAAAGGCAGCGCCATCGAGGCCAAAATCGCCGAGCTGGCCCCCAATGTCACCCAATCATTGTTATATGAGGGCATTAGCAATGACGAAGCCGCCGCATTACTGCGCTTAAGACGCGGTGAGGTCGATCTGGTCGCCATCGCCCCACGCAACCCCTACGCCGATATTCGCGCCAACCGCCAAGCCCAATTTTTGCTCTATTACAACGAAATCGATCCGGTCGTGTCGGGCTATATCAACTATTTATGGCAATATTTTTTGCAAGAGGTCAACCGTAATCTGCTTGAGGCGGTGATGAAGGAAAGCCAAGTGGAGGCCGCCAATGCCGCCGAACCCTTAAAATCGGTGCAACAAGTGGCAAAGCAAATGCGCGAGGCGCTTGAACGCGCCGACGTAAACACCGCCCAAAGCAAATACAACGACCTTGTCCGACCCATCATCAACACCGAATCGGCGGTAACACCGCTGCTCAATTTTCTCGATAATGCCAGCGAATCGTTGGATAAACAACCCAATGGGCCAAATAGCCCCCAAACCGGCTCACAAGAAATGCGTATTTTGCTGGCCGACACGCGCAAAGACGCCGAAACGCTGCAAAAAATTGAGGCGGGGCAAAAAGACTATGTCGCCGAATCGACCGCGCTCAGCCGCATTGAGGCGCGGGTGACGCGGCTGACGGCCCTGATCAACGAATATAAAAACATCGAAGCGCCGATTATTGTGCGCCCGCTGGCCGGCAGCGCCAAAAATGTCTCACCGGTCGAGATTCGCATCACCGATTTTTTTGCCCCGGCCGTGATTGTGTTGCTGCTGCAACATCTCATGGTCACGGTGTCGTCGTTGTCGCTGGTGCGCGAGCGCCAAAGCGGCTCGATTGAGCTATTTCGCGCGTCGCCACTCACCGCCTTCGAGATCTTGCTCGGCAAATACACCAGTTATTTGCTGATGGGGGGGCTGCTGGCAATTGTGTTGACGGTGGTGCTGATGTTGGCCTTGGGGGTGCCGATGTTGGGCGCGTGGTGGCGCTATGCTGTCATCATTTTTGGGCTGTTGTTTGCGGCCTTGGGCTTCGGCTGTTTTATCTCGATTATGGCCGAGACCGATAGCCAAGCGGTGCAATATGCCATGTTGGTGTTGCTGGGCAGTGTGTTTTTTGGCGGCGCTTTTCTCAGCCTTGCCAATCTCACGCCCGCCGTGCGCGGGGTGTCGTGGGCCTTGCCTGCCACTTATGCCATTCAGTTGCTCAAGCAGGTGATGTTGCGCGGGGTGGAGATGAACCCAACTTGGATTTTGGGTTTGCTGGTATTGGGCACAGGATTGTTTGTGCTGAATCTGCTGCTGTTGCGGCGCAAGATGGCGCAGGAGTAGGGGATTGGGGATTAGGGATTAGGGATTGGGGATTTTTTCTCGCAAAGGCGCAAAAGCGCAAAGGTTTTTTGGGGTTTTGCGTTTTTGCGTTTTTGCGAGGAAATTGTAGGGTCAAGATGATAATGGAAGCACCAAATCATCTTTTTTTCGTAATATTCGTCATTTCTCGCTTCGCTCAAAATGACGGTTCCGCTATCATTTTAAGCCTTACACAAACAGGCCGAATAGGATAAGTTTGCACACTACTGTAAAATTATAAAACGGATAATGAACACCCTAACCCCAATTAAGCAGGATTTGCTACAACCAGCAAAAAATATAGAAGATGTGATTTCTATTTGCGATCCACGCCGCCCACTCAGCAGTGGAGAAGAAATTAATGCGTTTTATGTTGATCGGGGCAGCACTGTGCGAGACGAAATACGCTTACAACTCGAGATCAATGATTTGAAGCGTGGAATACCTGTCAAATTTTTGCTAACTGGACATAAGGGGAGCGGCAAAAGCACCGAATTAAATTATTTGTGTAATGAGATTAGTGATCGGTATTTTATTGTCAAAGTGGGGTTTGGCTTACGCCCCGATATTTCACATGTTGACATTATTGTAAAGGCGGCAATGGCCTTGCTTACAAATGCCACCGACCAAAAAGTAATTAATCGAACGGCTGTACAAATCGCCGAAGGCACCTTAGATAAATTTTTGTCATTTATCCAAAACACTGTCTTAGGAGGATTACCTTATCGTGAAAATTTCGATGCCAGCAGCGGCCTAAATATCAAAATAAATGCACTTGGTTTAGAGTTCGAAGGAAAATATGAAGCCGAAGCCAGTTCAAGAGACAAAATTCGCGCAAATGCAGAAAACAAACTGCACGAATATATCTCTTATATTAATGAACTGTCTGAAAAAGTTCGAGAAACTTATGGCAAAAACGTATTATTTGTATTTGAAGATACAGATAAACTAGATATTGATGCGGCAAAACAGCTTTTTTATAACCGAACGCGCGCTTTAACCGAATTTTTTCCATCGGCGATTTATCTTTTTCCAATCGGCTTGCGCTATGCAACCGAATTTGCCAATATTCAGCAATATTTTAACAATGCTTATTGTTTAGATAACATTAAAACCCACCATCGAAATGGCGAAAAATATACTGAAGGTTGGGAGATACTGCAAAAGTTTGTCCGAAACCGTATTAGCACCAACCTAATTACGGACAGTGCCGAAGAAAAGATCATTGCTGCCAGCGGCGGGTTAGTGAGAAGCTTAATTCAACTGCTCAGTAGTGCTGCGCTTAGCGCCTTGGCCAAAGAGAGGTATCGAATTGAAGATGCCGATGCAGATCGTGCTATCGTACGATTGCGGGGTGAATTTATTGCACGGCTCAAAGACGAGGATTATGCCTTGCTAAAGGAACGCTATGAATCGAAGCGCTTGAGTGGCAATATCAGTATTCAAAACCTGTTACAGTCGCTTGCATTATTAGAATATGCGAATGGTGGCGATCCTTGGTGTGATGTGCACCCCGCCATATTGCCTACGGTTTTAGAGCGCACTAAACGCAACGTTTAAGCATGTTCATCGGCCCTACGCTACCTGCCTATCTTAACCAAGACGATTTTTATGAATTATTGGCACTCTTACAACACGCCAAGCGCGGATGCTCGGCCTATGTAATCTACAACAGCTTGTTAAGCCGCGAAGAAACCTTTGATTGGCTAACGCGTTTGCTTGCACCATTGCCAGTTTATTCATGGACCTATACCACCCAATCACCGTATCCTCTTTCCTATTTAGATCAAATTTCAGCTGACAAAAAAAACGATCGGGCCGTCATCTTTTTGTTTGATGTTGAACAAGCCGACAACGCCAGCATAAAATCGCTCGACTATAACCGCGAAGTCTTAAATGCCCTCCCCCATAGTCTTATTTTTTGGGTGACAGCGCCCGGGCTGCACAAAATCGCAACCCAAGCCGAACATTTTTGGGCGCAACGCATTGCTAGCTTTGACCTACGGATTCACCAACCAGAAAAGTGGTTGGTGTTGGAAGATAGCTGGGTAGGACATTCAATAAAAATCGAAACCCCGGATGATGCAAAACGCCAATTAAGCCTATATAAAGGCTTGCTTGCGCATTATTTGCAACAAAACACAACGGCGAAAGGCATATTACTTGAGCTAAATAATAAAATAGGCCAATTGCTTTATTATTTAGGGCAGTCAGAAGAAGCCTTATCCTATCTACACACCCAAATAAGCTTAGCCGAGCAACTAAACGATGATGACTTAAGGGCGCAAGGATTGGCAAACTTAGCAAGGCTAGAGCAAAGACGCTTAGGCCAACCAAGCGCGAAGGCCCTGTTTGAACAGGCACTTCAATTTGCGAAGGCAGAACAAACCAAGGCAACTATTTTATATCAATTAGCAAGCTGTGTTTATCAAACCGGCGAAGCGATAACCGCAACACGATATTTAAACCAAGCCCAAGCCCTTTTCAACCAAACCGGCGACAAACTCGGCCAAGCCAACGTCCTGCAAGCCATTGGCGATGTCCAAGCCTTTCAAGACGACCGCGCCGCCGCGCTCGAATCCTATCGCCTTGCTCAAGCCCTTTTCAACCAAACCGGCGACAAACAAGGCCAAGCTAACGTCCTGCAAGCCATTGGCGATTTCCAAGCCTTTCAAAACGACCGCGCCGCCGCGCTCGAATCCTATCGCCTTGCTCAAGCCCTCTATGACCAAACCGGCGACAAACTCGGCCAAGCCAATGTACTTGTGGCAATGGCAGGCCTGTCCAAAGAAAGCAGTTTGTTTGAACAGGCGATTGTCATTTACACCAGCATTCAAGATATTTATAGCCTTGCCAGAGCGCAACTTTATTATGGGCTTGCGTGTTTAGATTCAGGCAATGCGGCCAAGGGCAAACAATTGCTGCAAACCGCCCGCACTGGTTGGCTTGCCATGCATTACGATTACGGGGTGCAACTCATTGACGAACACCTGGCAAATTTACCTAATTGACAACAAACCCCGCCCTTACGGCGAAAAACATGAGCAGATTAATGGTTAATGGTCAATGGTCAATGGTTAATGGTCAATGGTTAATGGTCAATGGTTAGTGGTAAGGCTGTTCAAATGTCGCCTCGTCATTCTCGCTTGCGCGGGAATCTATAATGTGACCGGCGCAAATCTACTCGATTTGTGCCATTCTTGCGGGCCTCGTTATGGATCTCCGCGTTTGCGGAGATGACGGATTAAGTGCAGAATTGACTTTTAAACAGCCTTACCATTAACCACTAACCATTAATCTGCTCATGTTTTTTGACACCCACTGCCACCTCGACACCCAGCCCTTTGACGCCGACCGCGACGCGGTGTTGGCCCGCGCCCATGCCGCTGGCGTCACGCGCTTTCTCAACCCCAGCTACAACCTCGACAGCAGCCGTCGTGCGGCGGCCTTGGCGGCGGCGCGGCCCGATGTGTGGGCGGCGGTGGGCGTGCACCCCAACGATATCGGGCATCTTGACGATCAGTGCCTATACGAAATCGAACAACTCAGCCAGCAGCCGCGCGTCGTCGCCATTGGCGAGATCGGGCTAGATTACCACTGGAACACCTTCCCACGTCAGCAGCAAATTGACGGCTTTGTGCGCCAATTACAACTGGCGCAGCGTCTGCACCTGCCCGTCATCATCCATTGCCGCGATGCGTATGACGACACGCTCGACGTTCTGGCGAAATTTAAAATTGAAAATTTAAAATTGAAAATGAAGGAGGCACATGATCCTCAATTTTCAATTTTAAATTCTCAATTTTCAATTTTGCTTCATTCGTTTGCCGGTAACTCGCAGCAGGCCGAAGAGGCGTTGGGGCGCGGGTATTATCTTGGCATCGGCGGGCCGATCACCTACCCCAAAAATGAGTCGCTGCGCGAGATCGTGCGCGAGATGCCGCTTGGGCAATTGCTGCTCGAAACCGACGCGCCGTATCTGTCGCCGCAAAAATTTCGCGGCAAACGCAACGAACCCAGCCACATCCCGCTCATCGCCGAGCGCATCGCCCAAATTCGCGGCATCAGTGTGGCCGAGTTGGGCGCAGCCACGACAGCAAATGCGTGTCAATGGTTAATGGTTAATGGTTAATCAGTAGTTTAGTCTAAAAGTAGGGATGTTGTTCAAACCTGTAGTAAAACAGAGGGTATGAAAAAAAAGAAGAACAACATCCCCCCGCAGTATACAAAACAGTCGAAGCGATGATAGCAACGCTAGCAAGCATCAACAAAGGAACAG
>CAMDWA010000206.1 GCA_945877855.1 Thermoflexus hugenholtzii JAD2
GTTGCATTATTCTATAGCTTATCGGCATGGCGTGCCCAGCAAAACCTTTCGGCCCTAAATGCCCAATTAGCTTATGAAGCGTGGACTGAAGCACCCGAAAAACATAAGCAATATGGACAAAAACTCTATGAAAAGTTAGACGCACAAAACCTCGTCACAATTCCTTCTGAGGTTGTTTTTGCAGACGAAAAAGCCCGTATAAGCAGTTTGGTAAAAATAGCCAAAGATACTTATACCCTGCATCCCGACAAATTTAATACTATCTTAAATGAGCTTGCAACGCCTGCGGCCTAAAGCGCTTCAAATCTTTATCTTTTCCAAAAATCCATATACCGATTTCACGCTATCGCTACCAATGGGCCAAATTACTGGCGTATGCTTGGCAGCGATAGCGTGAAATCTGAGAAAACCTACTGTGCCTTCTTTTTACCGATCAATACGCGCTATTACAAATGACAAGTTTGAATTGCCATTATTTGGCATCATTATTGTCTGTTTAATCCTGATACTATGGACTGCTTGGTTCATTTGGGCCAAGGTCGATGTTAATGAGGCATCTACCAGTGTTCAGCTGACACGCGATGGCAGCATTACAGCCACCTTTGACCCTGAGGTATTTAAAAAAATACGCACGGGGCAAATCGTAACTGTCTACGCAACAGACAACCAACAAACATGGGAGGGCGAAATCGTAGAAGTATCGAACCGCACCACCAATCGGTTAGAAGCCAATACGGTGCGGATTTACCCTGAAACAACCTTGCAATCGGTCGAACTTGATCGGGTAACGGTAAAAACCGGCACAGTTTCCCCCTTGCAGTACACCCTACGCTTAACAAACTAAACAGCCCTACCTCTCATTGATGCACAAAGCACCGCATAATGAGAAAACGTGCTCGATTTCATAACTGGTATGAGTGAAGCAAACACGCCCAAAACTGAAGCGCAATTATTTTGGCCCGCCGATTTATGGATCGAAGCAGTTGAGACATTGTCACGCGAGGCAAATCTCAATACAAAACTAGGCGCAAGTGAATTGCCCAAACTGCATGACCAAAAGATGCTGCTCAATTCAGAGAATGTTGAACTCATCGCCAATTATCTGGGGATTGAATCGGAGCCAATGCGCGTTTGTTATGCCGAAACAGAGGATGTATTAACACGCGGTGCGCCAATGCTACTCGTTATTGGCGCAAAAGACAGCAACAATGCCCGTTTGCTATTGGTGCTGTATAGCCGAAAAAAGCAGGTTTGCGTGCTCACACCCAACCTCAAACGCGAAATGCTAGCGTTGGATGAGTTGCGCAACCATTTGTGCGCCCACCTTGAGGCTAAATATACACACACGTTTGATGCCATATTAAACAAAGCTGCATTGCCCCCCCAACAACGTGAACGCGTATATCAAAATTTGCTGCACAAACATTTAACCGATATGGAGGTAAGCCGCGGCTGGCAACTCCGTCTTGTGCCAAGCGCCTCACTCATACAACAAACCCGCGACTATGGGATAGCGCCTTTGCTCGTCATGCTGATGGGCGCGATTTTGCTCATCCAATTAAGTGTTACGTTCAGTTGGATTTTGCTCGGTCAGAGTATTTATGGCGACACGCCACTGGACGCAAATAATGTTAACTTGGGGAATAGCCTATTAGGCGCATGGGCCTTAATCATTATTAGCACCTTGCCCATTCAATTAGTGGCATACACCGCCAGTGGCAAAATTGCAATATTAATTGGCGCTGCTTATCGCAACACCCTCCTTTATGGGGCACTTAAATTACACCCTAATGAAATTCGTCATCAAGGCGCGGGGGAGTTCCTCAGCCGCACACTGGACGCCAATGCCATTCAACAAGGCACCATGTGGGCCGTGTTTGATGCACTTTATGCCTTTAACCAAATCGTTTCGGCCTTTATTATTCTTGCAGCAACCGATAGTAGCTTTGTTAGTGCTGGGTTTTTAGTTGGCATGTTTTTAACACAAATTATATTTGCCATCATCTATCGACAAGATTATGATCTTTGGCAAAACGGGGTGCGCTATATTACCAACCGTTTGGTTGAAAATATGATAGGGTATCGTACCCGCATTGCCCAACAACGCCCCACAGAATGGCACGAAGAGGAAGATCGCGATTTAGCCGATTACTATCGGTTGTCGATCCGGCATCTTCGCTTCAGAACAGCCTTAGACACAGCGAATCATTTTTGGATTGTTTTAGGCATGGCTGGCTTAATTTGGAGTTTTAGCCAAGCAACCTTATCCCAAACCGAAATTGCCGTGCGGCTTGGCGCAATTTTGTTGGCCCATCAAGGCTTAGAAGGCATGGCGGTTCAGCTTTTAACCTTCACGCGCTTAAGCGTGGCGTGGGATCAAGTGAAACCCATTCTGAGCGCAGCAAGGCGCTTGCCCGAAAGAGGGTTAGCCGCCTTGCTGGCACGCCGCCCCAAATCGAAAGAAATGGGGGGAGCAGATAATATTATCCAAGCTGCCCATAACCTAATTACAGCCCATAATGTGTCATTTCGTTATGCTGATCGTGGGCGCTTGGCCTTAAACCAAATCAATTTACAAATCAACACGGGCGATCGGCTCTTGATCGAAGGCCCCTCAGGCGGCGGGAAATCAACCTTAGCGAGCGTTCTAGCCGGGCTGAATACACCAGAATCGGGGTTATTACTTTTACACGGCTTCGACCGCGCCAGTATGGGCTTGTCGGCGTGGCGAAAATCGGTGGTAATGGTTCCGCAATTTCATGAAAACTATGTATTTGTCGGCACATTTAGTTTTAACTTGTTGATGGGACGGCATTGGCCCCCTAGCCCCGAAGATGAACAAGCGGCAATCGAGATCTGCAAAGAATTGGGGTTAGATAGTTTGATTGAACGAATGCCCTCTGGAATGCAGCAAATTGTGGGCGAAAGCGGTTGGCAGCTATCGCATGGCGAAAAAAGCCGGTTGTTTATTGCCCGTGCCTTGCTACAAAAAAGCGATTTGCTCATTTTAGATGAAAGCTTTGGGGCGCTTGACCCAGAAAACATGGCCCGTTCGATGCAATGCGTATTACGTCATGCCCCGACTATGATCGTCATTGCCCATCCTTAATTATGAACGCTACTGATCGTCGCTATTTTATTCCAGAAGTGATCCAAACTTCTGACATGGATTGTGGCCCGGCCGCATTAAAATCGCTATTTGAAGGCTTTAATATTCCGATCAGCTATGGGCGGCTGCGCGAAGCCTGTCAAACCCAAGTCGATGGCTCATCCATCAACACACTCGAAGAAATAGCCCTAAAGCTTGGCTTAGACGCAGAGCAAACCATGTTGCCGCCCGATCATTTGCCTTTGCTCGAATCAGCAGCCTTGCCCGCCATTCTTGTCGTCACATCGGCCAGCAAATTTACCCATTTTGTGGTGTTGTGGCGCATGCATGGTCCTTTTGCACAAGTGATGGACCCCAGTCGTGGCCGACGTTGGGTGCGGTGGAGCGAATTTGTTAAAGAAATTTTTATCCATCATTTCCTCATTTCGGGGCAAACGTGGCGAGCCTGGGCGGGTGAAAATGAATTTTTAGGGCCACTACGTCATCGAATGCGCCAAATAGGGGTAGAGAATCAGCTTCAAGATGATCTGGTGAAACAGGCCCTAGCCGACCCAACATGGCGCGGGTTAGCGACTTTAGATGCCAAAGTCCGTATGGTGACAGCATTAATAGACGCAGACGGCTTGAACAAAGGGGCACAAGCCAGCGCCATGATCCAATCTTTCGAGCCAAATAATACCAATATTATTCCCAGCATCTATTGGTGTGTGTCAGATAAGCCCCTAGATCAGTTTAATAAAGTGGGCGATAACGCCCCTGATACGCCCCCAGTTAACCCAACACCCCCAGCCGACAACACCCAGACAGAACAGGTATTTCTACATGGCGCGGTATTGTTACGCATCTCAGGCGTGCGTGAAGTGCTTAACGATGACAACAAAAACACGTTGCCGCCCGAATTAAAAGCCGCCCTGACCGAAAAGCCGGTTAAACCATTATTAACGGTGTGGAGAATGTTGCGTGAAGACCAAAGGCGACTGGTATTCATTGCAAGCGCAATTGCCATGTTTTTAAGTGCGCTTGGCTCAACCATCGAGATCATCTTGCTACAAACCATCTCGCAAATTGGCAACTTGGCACTGACATGGTCTCCCTATATTCCACCCATCTCAACTGTATTTTTAACCCTCATCATAGCGGTCTTAGTTTATTTAATTGATCTATTACTTGCGGTGATCAAACATCAAATCGGGCGACATTTGGAAATGCGCTTACGCATTCGGTTTTTAGAGAAGGTTCCGCGCTTAGGCGACCGCTTTTTTCATAGCCGCCTTATTTCAGATATGACCAGCCGGGCGCATGGGTTATTGTTATTTCGCTATGTCACTTCGCAAATTATTAAATTAATTGAATTGTGTTTTACACTCTTATTTTCGCTGATTGGCATTTATGTCTTAGACCCCAGCAATTGGTTCTTTCTCATCCTATTCGGGCTTGGTTTTACTGCCATCATGCGCTTAAGCGGCCCTTTTCTAATTGAGCTTGAAAGGCGTGTCTCAACCACCAGCAATGCATTATCACGGTTCTATTTAGATGCGATGATGGGGCTGACGCCCTTACTGACGCATGGGGCAGAGCGGGCTTTTCGACGTGAACAAGAAGGCCTATTAACAGATTGGGCACGCTTAAGTTTATCGAATTACAAAACCCAATTTCGGCTTAATGTCATTACCCAATTGTTCTATGCGTTTGTGATGATTAGTATCACGCTCAACTATATTAGCCACCATACGCAAAACGAGAATACCTTATTGCTCATTTACTGGGTGCTCAATTTACCCACCCTCACGCAAGCTGCTTGGAAACAAATTGCCGAATTACCTGATACTTACAATGCCCTCATTCGCTTACTCGACCCACTGAATGCCCCAGACGAAGAATTAGCCGCTTTACCCACCAGCGATCAACCGACGAACAGCCAACCAAACCCGTCTATGCCCGATCCAACAGGCGTAAAAATTGAATTTAATCATGTCGAAGTGCAGGCCAGAGGGCAAGTTATTTTGCAAGATGTTCAACTGACAATTGAGCAAGGCGAACATATTGCCATCGTCGGGCCATCAGGGGCCGGAAAATCATCCTTGGTTTCATTATTATTAGGTTGGCACAGACCAGTAAAAGGCGAAGTGTTAGTCGATGGCGTGGTCTTAGACAAAGCCCAACTCTCATTACTACGCCAATACACGGCATGGGTTGACCCCGCCATCCAATTATGGAACCGCACCTTAATCAAAAATTTAACCTATGGAAACCATCTAAAAGATACATCATTCACAGAGCTTATCAATCAAGCCGATCTTTATGATGTGTTATCGCGTTTGCCTAACGGCTTACAAACGGTTATCGGTGAAAATGGCGGCTTGTTATCGGGTGGCGAAGGCCAAAGAGTGCGGCTTGCACGTGCTATGGCCCGCAAAGATGCACGTTTGGTCATCTTAGATGAATCATTACGCGGCTTAGATCGTGAAAAGCGACGCGAATTATTGGCCCGCGCCCGCCAATATTGGGCCAATGCCACCTTGATTTGCATTACCCACGATGTCGGCGAAACCCTGACATTTAATCGGGTCGTGGTGATCGAACATGGGCGGGTGATTGAAGACAACCACCCCAAAACTTTGGCCGCCATGCCATCACGTTATCAAGATTTGCTCAACAGTGAAGAAGAAGTAAGGCAAACCTTATGGAAGAATGAGGCATGGCAACGGGTGCGCCTCCAAAATGGGAGTATCGTGAATAATACAAGTGAAACATCTTGACAATGTCATATTCAATCGACATTTATTTCAATAGAATAACCTTACAGTCCAATCATGATCTCTCCAAAAAGCGCCCTTCACAAATTAACATTAGGCTTATACAG
>CAMDWA010000207.1 GCA_945877855.1 Thermoflexus hugenholtzii JAD2
TATTAATTCATTTTACGCATAATTTTTGTATCATCTCAGAAAGCAGGAGAAATAAAACATTTTTTTGCGACAAAATAATTGCCCCATGCATAAGATGAGTTAGTAAAAACAATGAAAAACAACTTCTTAAAAGTCCACCCAGAACTACAGCAAATTGCAAAAAAAACGCCAAAGATCAATTTCGGCAAAAATACGCTTTGGCTGGTGAATTTGTTAATGGCCTTGATGCCTACCCCCAAAACGCCGCAAGATGTCATCATCGAAAACACCACCATTTCGGGGCAAAATGAACAACCCAAGGTCCGGCTACGAATTTACAAACCCAAAGCCATTCGCACACCAACGCCAGTCTTAATCTGGCTGCACGGGGGCGGCTATGTGATGGGCAAACCCGAAATGGATGACCTGCGCTGCACCGAATATGTGCGTGAGTTGGGCATTACCGTCGTCTCGGTCAATTATCGTCGTGCGCCCAAACACCCCTTTCCGGCGGCGCTCGATGATAGCTACGCGGCACTAAAGTGGGTGGCGGCACAGGCCCAACAACTAAATGTCGATGCACAACGCATTGCCATCGGCGGGGGCAGCGCAGGCAGTGGCTTGGCCGCCGCCCTCGCCCAGCTCGCGCATGATCGGCAAGAAGTCACACCTATCTTTCAATTGCTGATCTACCCAATGTTGGACGACCGAACCGCCCTGCGCAGCGATATTGACGACAGCAACAACGTCACCTGGACGCAAAAGCTCAATCGCTTTGGCTGGGAGTCGTATTTGAGGCAGCCATGCGGGGCGCAAGACGTGCCAGCCTATGCTGTGCCCGCCCGCCGCGCAGACCTTTCGGGGTTGCCGCCAGCATGGATCGGCGTGGGATCGTTGGATATATTCCACGATGAGGATGTGGCCTATGCCCAACGGTTGACGGCATGTGGGGTTGCGTGTGAAATAAATATCGTTCCGGCTGCATTTCACGGTTTTGATGTGTTTAACCCGCAGTTGCCCATCGTTCAGGCGTTCTGGAAATCGCAAATTGCGGCGTTAAAAAAGCATCTGTTATTGAGCGTATGAAGCATTAAACAAGCAAGCAACCCTATAATAAGGTCAAGCAAACAGATTTCCCGAAGTTGATAATAATAGAGCACATTCCTAAATGATGAAAGGCTGATTTCACTATCTATGTCTCAAAGCTACGCTTTGGGACATAGATAGTGAAATCGGCAAAACATTTCATCAACTCGGAAGCTGCTCTAGTTACAAGGAAAAGAGGTAAACATGCAATTAATACTAGATGTGCCTGAATATTTTATGATTGACCGAACCACAACAGAATTGGTTAACCAAATAAAACTATATGCATCTTTAACAATGTATCGCTCAGGTCAAATATCAGCAGGGGGGGCTTGCGAATTTGCAGGCGTAGATCGCTACGATTTTCTGGCAGCCTGCAAAAAATATAATGTGAACACAGTTGATTATGATGAAAGCGATTTAGAAAACGAATTTCGCCAAATTGCACAAGGATAGCATCCAATGTTAGTTATTGCTGATAGTTCAGCACTGATCGCCTTATCAATCTGTAACTGTCTAGATATCTTAGACAAATTATTCAATTCGGTAAAAGTTCCAAAAAGTGTATTTGACGAGCTGATTAAACCGAGAAAACCTCAAGCTGAAGCGCTTTACACCTATCTTCAGGACAAAGTGATCACAATAGATTCAACCTCATTCGTTATTTCTGCCGGTGGGTTAGGTCGTGGCGAGCTTGATGCAATGGTGCTTTGCAAGCAAATGAATGCGAACTATCTCTTAATTGATGACAAACGTGCACGCAAAATTGCTCAATTAAACGGCATCCCTATCATGGGTAGTTTAGGCGTATTATTATTTGCAAAACAACGTGGATTACTTAAGTCAATAAAACCTGCAATTGTCACACTGCAAAGTTCTGATATTCACTTTAGTGACAAACTAATTGAAAAGGCACTCCAATTGGCTGGCGAATAAAATCGATCGTTATGATCACCTATACCGACTCACTTGCCAAAATTACCAGCGCCGACTTGAGTGGCGGCTTTTTTGCTGGCTGGCCCAACCCGCCATCCCCAATAACCCACCTTCGTATCCTTGCCAATAGTGCCGCTATCGTATTGGCGCAAAATGCAAATGGCAGCGTAGTCGGCTTTATAACCGCCGTGAGCGACGGCGTTTCATGCGCGTATATTCCCCATCTTGAAGTATTAACTGCATATCAAGGGCAAGGGATCGGCACAGAGTTGGTTCGTCTGATGATGGGCAAACTTCGGCATCTGTATATGATTGACTTGGTGTGTGACCCAGCCATACAGCCGTTTTATACCCACTTGGGGATGCGCACAGTGGTCGGCATGGTGATGCGCAATTATGACCGACAAGCGTGTGATTAACGGCGTTTAGTGTTGTAACCAGTAAAGGATACACCCTAACTTAGCCCTAAAGGATACAAAAATGTTCCCACGTTTACTCGCCAGCCGCGGGGTGCTTTTGATCTACATTGTCCATACCCTTGGCATCACAGCACTCATTGCCAGCGAATACATTTCGCACGCCATCACCGACCCTTGGGCCATTACGGTAAAAAATGTGGTAGATGATGGCGACACCATCGGCATTTTATTGATCGCAATGGGGGTGCTGTTAGAGTGCCGCGAAACCCTGTTAAAACGCGCCATGCGCGAGAGAAACCAAGATGATGACGGCTTGCACATGAGCCATATGGAACGCGATCTAGAATATTATGGGGTGGTGCTATTGATGATCGGCCTGACCATCGAAATGATGGTAGCGATCTTAAATTATGCGGCTGAACACTTTAAAAACAACCCACTATTTTTATCCATCGAACCCAGTTTTAATATGATTACCATCACCGCCATTTCATTGCTAATGATCGCGGCAATTACAGCTATGATACAAGTAATCATATTGATGTATTTGCGCCGCAAAACGGCTTAAAAGGGTGAAGGCGAAATCGCTTCTTCATCCTTCACCCTTCACCCTTATAAAAAATGACAAACACCCTCCTCCCCCACCTCAGCGCCCAAACCCCAGCCATGCTCAACATGCTGGCGGGATTGGTGGCGATTGAATCACCCACCCATGACAAAGCCGCAGTTGACCGCATGGGCGCGGCCATCAGCCAACACCTGCGCGATCTTGGCGCAGCCATTACCCATTACCCACAAAACAGCGCAGGCGACCACCTGCTGGGCGTGCTTAATGCTGGCGCTGGCAACGCCGTAACCATGGTCATGCACATCGATACCGTGCATCCGATCGGCTTTCTGGCCCAACACCCGGCCCACATCGAAGATGGCAAATATTATGGCCCGGGCGCATGTGATATGAAAGCCAGTCACGTCATCGCCCTCAGCGCCCTCAAGGCCTTGCAAGACCTCGGCCAAATGCCACAACGCGAGATTCGCGTGTTATTTACCAGCGATGAAGAAACCGGCAGCCATAGCTCGCGTGATCTCATCGAAGAAATCGCCAGCGGCAGCAGCCTGTGTATGGTGATGGAGCCACCCATCCCCGACGGCAGATTAAAATCGGCCCGCAAAGGCACGGCTGGCTTTAAGCTGATTGCGCGTGGGCGCGCCTCACACGCCGGTAATCAACATGAAAAAGGGGTTAATGCCATCGCCGAGTTGGCCCATCAAATCCTCAAAATTCAAGCCCTCACCGATTATGGGCGCGGGCTAACGCTGAGTGTGGGCAATGTGCGCGGCGGCGGGGCCACCAATGTGGTTCCCGATTACGCCGAATGTGAAGTTGATTGCCGCATTGCCAAACTGAGCGATGCCGATTACATCGTAGCAGCCATGCGTGCCCTCACACCAGTCTTGCCCGGTGCCAGCCTCGAGTTAGAGGTCGATCTGAACCGCCCGCCGTTTGAATATAACGCCGAGCGCCAAGGCATCATCGACCGCATCAACGCCATCGCCCAAGCCGAATTGGGTCTAACCTTTGGTCACGGCGCGGTCGGTGGCGGCAGCGATGCCTCATTCACCGCCAACCTTGCCCCCACCATGGATGGCTTCGGCGCGATTGGCGATGGCATGCACGCCATTCATGAGCATATCGTCATCAGCAGCCTCGCCGAGCGTGCTGCCCTCACCGCCGCAGTCATTCGCGAATTTTAGATTTTAGATTTTGGATTTACTAAGGCTGTTCAAAAGTCGCCTCGTCATTCCCTCTTTCGAGGGAATCCATAATGCGGCAGGCATAAATCGAGTGAGTTGTAGCATTTCTTGCAGGCCTCGTTATAGATCTCCGCGTTCGCGGAGATGACAAGTGAGCGCAGTACTGACTTTTGAACAGCCTTAGGATTTACGCTTGCGCTTTACAAGCGCGATATAATTGCCAATCTAAAATCCAAAATTGACTGGGCCTATAGCTCAACGGCAGAGCAGAGCTCTCATAAAGCTTTGGTTACAGGTTCGAATCCTGTTGGGCCCATCGCACAAATCAGGGGTGTCATTTAGATGACACCCCTGATTTGTTTTAACCTGCGAAGCGAGGATTGATCCCCGCCGCTACGCCCCAATCGCCGCCTGCAACGAACCGACATCTAAATTGCGGCCCGACAGCACCAAAACCACCGTCTGCCCAGCAAAACGAGGGGCATAGCGCAAGATGGCAGCCAAAGCCGCCGCGCCAGCCCCTTCAACAATGATGGCATGTGACCGCACCAAATGCCCAATCGACGTGATCAGCGCTTGCTCGCTCACCAACAACATCTCATCGACCCGTTGTTGCATAATGTCAAACGCCATCGGCACCGGCCCAGTGGTGGCAATGCCACCCGCAAATGAAGTGGTAGGCCGATACACAATTTGCTTTTGCCGCATCGATTCGGTCACAGCAGGCGCGGCCTCAGATTGCACCCCAATGATGTGCGGCGGCACAGCCTCATTTTGGGCCGCCACGCCAGCGGCAGCAATGGCACACCCAGCGATAAAATTGCCGCCCCCTACTGGAATCAGCATGGCTTGGGTGCGCGGCAGGTCTTGCATAATCTCTAGCCCCACCGTGCCAGCCCCCGCCATAATCCAAGGGTCTTCGCCGTCTTCAAGATACAATAACTCTTCACGCGCCGCCATTTGCCGGGCAATTTGGCAACTATCGCCCCAATCGGTGCCCTCAATCACCACACGCGCCCCCGCGTTTAGCATATTATTCAGCTTAATTTCGGGCGTGCCGACCGGCACCACCACCGTGCAAACCCCATTCACCCGCCCCGCCGCCCACGCCATCGCCGCCCCATGATTGCCCGTGCTGGCGCAAATTAACCCTTGGGCAATTTGGGCGGGGCTGAGTTGCAACACACAGGCCAACGCGCCCCGTGCTTTAAATGAGCCAATCTCGGCAAAACACTCGCACTTCAGCCACACATCGGCCCCGCTTAGTTTGCTAAGCTGGGGTGAATGGATGAGGGGCGTGCGCAGTAAATAGCGCGATAACAGTGTTTGCGCCTGACGAATATGCTCGAAGGTAGGAATAGACACGCTCATGATCGAAACACCACCTGCCCGGCTTTCATCACCAACGCCACTTTGCCCAACGCTGCCATGTCGGCTAATGGGTCGCCATTCACCAAAATACAGTCGGCTTGTTTGCCGGCCACAATACTGCCAACACTGGCTTGCACACCCAACAATTCGGCAGCGCGTGAGGTTCCGGCCTTGATGGCATTCATTTTGCTCAAGCCGCGATCATGCAAAATGCGTATGTCGCGCCACAAGTGGCTGGGGTAAATACACGGCTCGCCACAATCGGTGCTCGCCACCACATTCACACCGATGCGAATGGCT
>CAMDWA010000208.1 GCA_945877855.1 Thermoflexus hugenholtzii JAD2
TGGTTGATCTCACCGATAGGGTCGCTGAGGCGCTGGCTAAACCCTTTGCCGATATCTCGATGGAGATGGTTTATCGCGCTCTCCCTTTTTATGTTCGCGCTACTCATCGTCACGAAACGGATGATCTAATTGCTTTTCTCGTCTCGGATTACAAACTCTTCGGTCTGGTCAAGCGTAAACGCCCCTCGCACGCTTCAAAAAAGAGGTTGCAACCACCCTTGACAGACCTGTTGATTCCTTAACTTGAGACTGATGCTCTAAAGGCCATAGTGATTTTGACATTACACCTTTTGGGCTTACCCTTGTTTATTGAAAAACACACAAAATCTAATAAAATCCCAAATATTGTTTATAAAACCTATTGACAAAGAACATCAGTTCGGTATAATAGAACAAAAGTTCCCTTAACCTTACTTGTTTAATACAATCAGGAGATATCAATAAATGGCACGCCAAAATCAACGGATTACCGAATCACAACAGTCAATGTTGTCATTTATCCAAGACTACATCCTTACTAATGGCCGCCCGCCGACATTTCGCGATATTCAACGCGGCGCAAACATTAGTTCGCTCTCAATGGTGAGTCATCATCTAGATGCCTTGCGCGATGCCGGTGAAATTGAATTTAGCGAAGGCAGCTCACGCGGGGTATGGGTCAAAGGCTTGCCTAAGCCCGGCGATTTTATGCGTGTGCCGATGTGTGGTGTCATCACCTGTGACGGTGAACATGGCGTGCCAACCCCCGATGCCGACGCTTTGCGCAATGCTGAAGATTGGATTCCGGTTGCCCGCAGTTTGGTGGGCAATGCCAAGATGGAAGACCTTTATGCCTTGCGTGCCAGTGGCGATTCAATGATTGATGCCATGATCAATGACGGCGACCTTATCATCATGCGCCGTAATTTTGATTATAAAGACGGCGGTCTCTATGCGGTGATGTTATCAGACCGTAACGAAACCACTTTAAAGCGTGTATTTAAAGATGGCAAAAAATTTAAACTCAAGCCAGAAAACCCACGCCTAAAGCCTTTTTGGGTAGACGCACAAACCACCCAATTGCAAGGCCGTGTGGTATGTGTGGTTCGTGCCATGTAGTAATCACGCTACAACTAATGTAAAACAAATCTTTGTCGAAATCACGCTATGGCCTTTGATCAAAAGGTCATAGCGTGATTTCGACATTATATTTTTCGCGCTAAGGCATAAAATCTGCATTTTTCAGCTTGAGACTACGTTCAGTATCGCTATAAGCAACGATTATGCAAGCATGGTTAAATTCCATCCAAAGGCTGAATCGGTTTGATCTATCCATGATAGTTTGGACATGATTTGCCAAGATATCTTTCTGTTATTCTTAAATTATGCAAAACGAATAAAGATTCGCGATTTAATCAATTTTGGTAAACATTAAAACCAGAAATTTAAATCTATGGAAGTCTTTATCTTTGCGTGTCACGCTATAGGAATAACATGAATAGACTAACCGGCTCATTAATTAAAAAAGTAACCTTGTGTATGACTGCGCTTGCTGCCACCACCTTGTTCGGCACAAGTCAAATTAATGCAGAAACACACGTCTCAAAATCATCTGTCGCCATTTCATCCCCAGCCGCAACCTCGCCGAGTACCCGCAAATTAGAAAATGGCTATATTGCAATTACCCGCAAACTTACTTGGACCAAACAAACCTTTGCTCATGTCGAAAAGCGCGTCACTAACCTCAAGGCTTATATTGAAGCACAGCAAAAGAAAGGCAATAACGTAGATGTGTTGTTAAAGGCGTTAGATGCCTTTAATACTTCAATTAATGAAGCACAAGCGCCTTTTAATGATGCCGTTAAAACTATGCAGCAACATGGTGGTTTTGATGGGAAAGGGCGAGTAACCAACGAAAAAGAAGCCCAAGCGACGCTTGACGCCGCCAATGCATCACTCAAAAAATCAGACGAAATTCGCTATGCTGCTGAAATCACCTTGTCAAAAGTGATTGTTGAATATCGGCTTTCGCATAAATAATGCGATTGATGTATCTTCTCGATAATTCGGGGTGCCAAAATCACTATAGGGTCATTGATGGCATGAGCAAAGCCCATGCCATCAATGACCCTATAGTGATTTTGGCGAAAACTTATTTTATTGCTCCCTAATTATTAAGAAGATACCGCTTTCCCTTATGGGGAAGGCGGTATCGTTGTTCTAGGCAAATGGTTATTCACTTCGCGGTAACGGCCTTGCAAATATTTGCGATAATGCCCAACGATGATTGCTTGGTTTCGGCATAGCCCGTTGCGATGGATAATCCCTATCTTTTTGCTGTTGTGCGTTTATTACAATGTCACCTTCCCATTATTAGATGGCAACGATGAAGATTCGCATTATGTCGTCATCAGCCAAATTGCCAGCCAGCGTAAACTGATCGACCTAAACGACCCGCCCTCATACGAGGCGACACAACCGCCATTTTATCATATTTTAGGCGCGTTGGCAGTGGGCTGGCTCGATGCCGACACGCTCACCAACCCCAATCACAATGCGTTGCCCATTCGCCTCTTGCGCTGGCTATCAAGCCTGATTGGGGCGGTCATGATCTGGGCCACCTATCAATTTGCCCGCACCCTGTTTGCTGCAACTGTGCAAGCGTCACATTGGCAGGGCCATATTGCAATGTTAGCGGCAGTTTTGCTGGCGTTTAACCCCAAATTTATTAGCCTGAGCGCCCAAATTAACAACGATATTTTATCGGGCTGTTTTGCCACGCTCACTTTTTGGTTGGCGGCGCAAATGATGCACCATGACAAACCAACGGCGACCCAATGGCTAAGGCTTGGAGCGTGTGCCGGCCTGAGCTTTTTTGCCAAATACAGCGGCGTTGCCATGATTTTGGCGGTGGCATTTGCGGCTTTGTGGCTGCGCCGTCGTTATTCATTTATCAAGGCGGGGGTGTTGGCGGCAGCGGGCTTTTTAGGCATCAACACCCCCATGTTTCTCTACAATTTGTGGCGTTATGGCAACCCAATTGCATGGCAGCAAATGTTGGTGACCAATGGCACGGCGGCCCACCCAGCGCCGCTCACGTTTGTGCAATTGTTGTCTGGTTGGTGGCTATGGCTCACCAGCTATTGGGGGCATTTTGGCGTCACCAGCGTCAGTCTGCCCGATGGCGTTTACCGCATGTTATTTGGCCTGATGTGGCTGGCGGTGTTGGGGGTGATGTTGGCTGTGGCATGGCGCGAATTGCCGCGTGAGATGACGATTGTGGTGTTGCCCTCGTTGCTGTCGCTGGCCTTGTTTATGCAGTGGATGTCGCAATACAATTCGTCATTTAACAGCCGCCTAATGCTGCTGACTTATCCGGTAGCAGCCATGCTCACCGCCACTGGCTGGCTTAGTTTGGGGCAACGTTTCGCACAATGGTTGCCGCGTTTACGGTTACGTGATGGCTTAAGTGTTTTATATAGTGGGTGCGTTGCCTATGCTTTTATTGCGCCTTTGTTATCGTTTTACCCAGTGTTAGACCGCGAAGATGCGCGTTATCTGTCTGCCGATCAAATAAGCGCCTTGCCCAGCAGTGGGCGTGTGCAATTTGACAATGGGGTCGAATTATTGGGGGCCAATTTAAGCCAAAATCGGGTTGCACCCAATGACAATGTCGAAATCAGCCTGATTTGGCGTGCCAGCCATCCTATCGACCGCGTTTACCGCATTGGTCTGGCTGCCTATGACGCGCAAGATCGTCTCTTGGGGCGCATCGACGAGGTGGGCTACCCAACCTCAAGCTGGAAAACCGGGCGTACCCTGCGTGAAAATTTTCGGCTACCCATTCGTGAGATTGGTTTTGCGCCCAACCAGCCCGTTATCGGGCGCATTATGCTCGAATGGTATCAACATCGTGAGCCATTTACCCGCGCCCGTGTGCAAAACAAGCTAGATTCGGCGGTGCAAGTGGGGCAAATACGGCTGCGTTTGCCGCTGGCGAATGAGGCTATGGCCAAGCCGCCGATTGCACGTTTTGGTGATGATATTGCGCTTGCCGCATATACTCGCGTCGGCGATACGCTCAATTTGCAATGGCTGGCTTTGGGCGAACCGCGCCAAAATTACACCGTGTTTGTGCATGGCCTCGATGCCCAAGGCAAAGTCATCAGCCAAGCCGATGCCCCATTCACCCAAGCCAGCGCCTTTTGGCTGCGTGGCGAGCTGTTGAATGAAGCCCGCATCGTGCCCAATTTGCAACAAGCCGCCCAAATTCGCATTGGGGTTTATGATGCCAACAGCGGCACACGGTTGGCTGCATTTGATGGCAATGGCTTGCCACAACCCGATCAGGCATTGCTCATTTCAAATTAAACATCGGAGGTCTTAGCGCAAGTCGCGGCTACAACCTCAAGCTGCGCTAAGACCTCCGATGTTTTATGATTCATCAGCGACGATAAAAACGCCGCAACACCGCCCCCAGCCCTGCCGGTTGCGCCATTTGGTGAATGGCGAATTGCCCTCCCTCTTGCCGTGCCCTCAGCGCTGGCAACGCCCCCAGCCAGCCAGCGACGCGCCCGCGCAAGGCGTGAATATCACGCTGTGCAAAAACCCGAAACCCGACAGCCAAGATATCGTAAAACAAAATGAGCGGCAAATCGCGCCAACGGGCATTTTTTAGCACCATCCATACTTTATTGCGGCCCAACAAATAACGTTTAAAGGGCGAGCCTTCGCCGCTGGTGGCGCTGGTGTGATGGATCACCCGTGCAGTAGGTGCATACACAAAGCGCCAGCCTGCCAATTGTGCCCGCCACGCCAAATCAACATCTTCGAGATAAGCAAAAAAGCGCTCATCAAACAACCCAATTTCATCAAACATCTCGCGCACATACAAGGCCGCCCCGCCCGACGCACCAAAAATTTCGCAGGGTTGTTTACATTCGGCATCAGTTGCGGCACGCCCCGCCAAGCGATCCCACGCAATCGCAGCGCGATCAATGGCAATACCCGCGCTTTGCACCACATCGGGTTGGCTGGCATAAAGCATCAAAGATGCAACCGAGCCGATTTTAGATTGTGAATTAAAAAAACCTAACATCGATGCTAACCATTGTGGCTCTGGCTCGGTGTCATCATTGAGCAAGGCCACAAACGGCGCGCTGCTGGCGCGAATGCCCTGATTAACTGCCGCCGCAAACCCCATATTTTGTTCATTGCGAATAACACGCCACAAAAAGGAGGGGGCTTGCTCGGCCAGCCATTCGCGTGTGCCATCGTCGCTGGCGTTGTCGATGACAATGACTTCAAAATCACGATAGGTTTGCGCCGCCAATGCCGCAAAGCAAGCTGGTAGCCATTGTCGCCCCCGCTGGGTGGGAATGACAACGGAAAGTTGAGAGTTAATGATCAATGGTTAATGGTTAATGGTTAATGCCAATAGTAGCGCTATGGCAATTATCAATGCTCAACGCTCAACTGTCAACCATTGACCACTAACCATTAACCATTGACCATTGACCATTAACCATTAACCATTGACCGCTGCCGCATATAATTCCGCTTCGTTTAATTATCAGTAGTTTAGTCTAAAAGTAGGGATGTTGTTCAAATCTGTAGTAAAACAGAGGGTATGAAAAAAAAGAAGAACAACATCCCCCCGCAGTATACAAAACAGTCGAAGCGATGATAGCAACGCTAGCAAGCATCAACAAAGGAACAGATCTGGGCTTGGCCCGGACGATGTGGACAGTGATGAGCGGGGCGCTGCTGAGCAGTCGCGGG
>CAMDWA010000209.1 GCA_945877855.1 Thermoflexus hugenholtzii JAD2
ACCAATTCAGCGCGATCTGCGGAATGGTTTTGCCGGTTTCATGTGCGACAACATCCAGCGCATCAACCACCTTAAACAGGTATTCATCAGGAATTTGCGGGCCAATTTCGACCACACGCTGACTGTTAAGACGACTGGCATCGGGTTTGGGTTGATTGCGGCGCAGCTTGCCGGTCAATCGCCCCCAGCCCAACGGACTCCAGACCACACAACCCACATTTTGATCCAAGCCCAACGGCATCAGTTCCCATTCATAATCGCGCCCGACCAATGAATAATAGGCTTGATGGGCCACATAACGCGCCCAGCCATGTTGGTCGGCAATCGCCAATGATTTCATGAGATGCCAACCCGAAAAATTGGAGCAACCGAGGTAACGAATTTTTCCAGCCCGCACCAAATCATCAAGCGTGCGCAAGGTTTCTTCGATTGGGGTGGCCGCATCAAATGCGTGAAGTTGAAAGAGGTCGATATAGTCTGTGCCCAATCGTCGCAGGCTGCCCTCTACCGCTTGCAACAAATGATGACGTGACGAGCCGACATCATTTGGCCCCGTGCCAAAGCGAAAAGTGGCTTTGGTTGAAATAATCACCTTGTCGCGGCGACCTTTAATGGCTTGCCCCAAAATTTCTTCAGATGCGCCTTTGGCGTAAACATCGGCTGAGTCAAACATACACAGCCCCGCATCTAAACAAATATCGACCAGCCGCGTGGCCTCTGCCACATCGGTAGCACCAAATTCATCGGTCTTGCCGCCAAAAGTCACTGTACCGAGGCTTAATGCTGGCACTTTAAAGCCGGATTTTCCAAGTAATCGCCATTCCATAGTGTTTTAATCGTATCTTGCTCAGAAACTTAGATATATATATTTGATGCGTCATCCCGATACGAAGTGAGGGATCCCTGTGGCCTAAATCAGCGGAAGCGTAACAATGGCTTGTCAGAACTTTGACCGACCTGACTACATTTTTGCCAAATTTAATCTTCAGGGATCCCTCGCTTCGCGTCGGGATGACCGCTTGCGTAACGTGAGCTTTTAATATTCGAACTAAACAGTCGCCCCGTCAATACCCGCTGCCGCCAGCATATCACTAATATTGACGACCGTGCCCGTTTTCACCGATTGTTCGGCGGCAATACCAATTACCACGCTCCAAAAACCCTCGCCAACAGTAGCAGCGCTGGTCTTTTTGCCTTCAATACCATCAATAAAGGCCGCATGTTCAAAAAATGAGCCACCATGATGCCCGGTTTGCTCAATAAATTTGGGGTAGCCCGGCGTACTAATCCGAGAGGTACGATCCATGCCACACAACACCTCTAAATAGGCCGCTGGGCGTTGCGCCGAGAGATAATCTTCATTCTCATACGCCTTTAGCCGCCCTTCATCACCACAAATCACAATTTCTTCATAGGTCATGGGGGCAAACATACACAAATTAAAGTTGGCACGCACCCCATTTTCATAAATTACATTCACAAAAGCATTGTCTAAAACATCCGATTTCTCGCCGTTATATTCAAAATCTTGATAATTGACGGCTTGGCTGCCAGTAGCATACACGCTGGCGGGTTTTGATTGGGCAAAATAATTAAACAAGTCAAAATAATGACAGCATTTTTCAACCAAAGTGCCACCCGAAAATTTCGAGAATTTATTCCATTGATTGACTTTATCTAAAAAAGGCAAGCGGTGCTCAAGAATAGTGATGGTTTTCACATCACCGATGCTGTGGCGTTGCAATACTTCGTGTGCGGCCTCGGTATAAATCGGCTTATAGCGATATTGCAAGCCAACCTGAAACAAGGCGCTATAGCTTTTGGCAAGCTGGGTAATGGTATATGCGTCTTGCAAGGTCGTCGCCATCGGTTTTTCTAACAAAATGGGTTTACCAGATTGCACCGCCACCTTTGCCACATCGATGTGGGTGTAATTGGGGGTGGCAATCATCAAGCCATCCACCGCTGGGTCGTTACAGGCCGCCTCAAGCGAATCATAGACTTTTAGGCTGCCTTGCGGGTTAAATTGAGCATAATTTTGCTTGGCAAGCTCAACACTGCGCGGGTTTGGGTCATATACACCATGTATATCGGCGCGACCTTCCATCATGCTCACGCGAATGTGTTCTTGCCCATTGATACCCGCCCCAATCAAGTTAAATTTGTGGGTGGGTTTTTCAAGCGCCAACAAGTAACGGTCGGCATCGGGCAAATAGTTAAAGCGTGGGGTCAGCGCAAACGGGCGGCTGCGGAATAGTTTTTGGTTAGCCATATAAATGCCGATATTTAACCACAAAATAGTATCTTCTGTATCTTTTCAACAATTCGGACAATTCGGGATAACCCCCAAAGATGTAATGCCGAACTCACGATATGGCCTTTGAAGGCCATATCGTGAGTTCGGCCAAAATTTGTTTTAATTTTTCGCTGTTTATTGAAATGATATATCGAACAAGCATATAAAATACAGACATGAGCACAAAACCAAAAATATGGGTGGAGAGCATAATTCAAATTGCCACACTCGAACGATTACACGATTTTGCCGAAGTCGTACGTGGATCAACCCCCGAAAGCATTCAAGGTTGCGATGCCGCTGTCATTAGCGCCCGCCCCGATGTCAATGGCGCATGGCTAGACGCGGCTGGCCCCAGCCTCAAAGTGGTGGCCCGTCCGGGTATCGGGGTCGATAATATCACCGTTGCCGATGCCAGCGCACGAGGTATTTTGGTGATGAACACCCCAGACGCGCCAACCGAATCGACCGCCGAGCACACCATTGCGTTGATGATGGCGATTGCCAAGCGCGTGGTGATGGCCGACATCCACTTGCGGGCCGGCAATGCGATGGCGGCAGGCATTAACCGCAATATGCTGAAAGGCACTGAAATGAAGGGCAAAACGCTCGGCATCATTGGGCTGGGGCGAATTGGGCGACGGGTAGCCGAAATGGCGGCTTTTGGCATTCGTATGAATGTCATTGGCTTTGACCCCTATGCCAAACCCGGCAGTGTGCCGGGGGTTGAATTTGTTGATTCGATCGACACTTTGTTGGCACGCGCTGATTTTGTTTCGCTCAATGCCGCGCTGACCAATGAAACCCGTAAATCATTTAACGAAGCACGTTTGCGGCAGATGAAACGCGGCGCTTATCTCATCAACTGCTCACGCGGCGGGGTGATTGACGAAGCCGCGCTTTATAAGGTATTGGTAGATGGGCATTTGGCTGGGGCCGCGCTCGATGTCTTTGACCCAGAGCCGCCGCTGCCCGACAACCCCCTGCTCACCCTGCCCAATGTCGTCGTCACTATGCACATCGCTTCGTTTACCGAGGTCGGCACCGATTCGATGGGCAACGGCGTGGTTGATCAACTGGCGCAACTCTTTCGCGGTGAGCGCCCCGACAATTTGCTCGATGGCAAGGCATGGCCGGGCCGCGCCGCGAGTATCGCCAGTTAGTCATTTAAAAGTGTAAGCCTCGGAGGTCTTGAAGACCTCCGAGGCTTTAATGATTTCTGCCCCATGATCGAACCCATCTCCGACATCCCCGAAAATTTCAATCTCGACCCAACCCGCCGCGACTACAGCCAAATCGAGGCCATGATTCCGATGCGTGATGGGGTTAAACTCTATACGCTGGTGCTCATTCACAATGACACCGCCCGTGCCATTGCCAACGGCCAGCCCGCGCCTATCTTGCTCACCCGCACGCCTTACGGGGTTGAAAACACCACCAAAGCCGGTGGCTACCCCAGCCCCAACCTCGCCGCACAAGTAAGCGCCTCCGAAACCGAATTATTCGAAGCTGGTTATATTCGTGTTTACCAAGACATTCGCGGCAAATTTAAATCAGAGGGCGTGTATCAAATGTATCGCCCCCCCTCTACAGTGAATGGCATAGGCATAACAAACGGCCCAGCCGTCGATCACATTACAGACACCTACGATAGCATCGAATGGTTGCTGGCTAATGTGCCCGGCAATAATGGGCGCGTCGGTATGATCGGCGTCTCTTACCCCGGCTATTTGGCGCTCATTCCAGTTTTAGGCCCCCACCCCGCCCTCAAGGCTGTGGTGCCAGTCAATGCCGTCGTCGATATGTGGATGGGCGACGATTTTTATCACAATGGCGCATTTCGCTTGAGCGAACTGGAATATTTTTATAAACAAAGCGCCACCAAAGACAACAGCACCCGCCCGCCCTATGGCAGTTACGACACCTATTCATTTTATTTAGAGGTGGGGTCAGCCGCCGCCGCAGGCCGCCGCATGTTGGGCGCACAAACCTTGCCAGCATGGGAGCGCATGGCTCAACGCACCCGCTACGATGCCGACTGGCAAGCCAATGCGCTCGACCGCCAGCTTGCCAAACTCGACAAAATCACCGTGCCGGTGCTGAATGTCAACGCTTGGTTCGATGCCGAAGACATTTACGGCCCCACCGCCGCCCACACCGTGCTCAAAGCCAAAGACACCGATGGCATCGTCTATCTCGCATCTGGCCCCTGGACACATGGTCAATGTATGCGCGAGGGGTCAAACAGCGGCGAAATTCGCTGGGATGCCAACACCAGCCTGTGGTTTCGGCAAGAAGTGTTGCTGCCCTTTTTAGAGACGCACCTCAAATCGCCAACGCCTGCAAATTTGCCAAGCTTACCGCCCGTCACGGCATTTGAGACCGGCAAAAACCGTTGGCATCGTCTTGATCACTGGCCTTTGGTCAACCGCACCGCCGCCCGCCCACTCTATTTACAGGCTGGGGGCGAATTGGGCTTTGCCACGCCTGCGCCTGCGAACACCCCACAACCCGAAAAGCCACATTACACCAGCTTTATATCAGACCCTGCCAAGCCCGTGCCTTACCGCGTGCGCCCTATCGTGTCACGTCACCGTGATGGGGCCACATGGGGCAATTGGCTACTCGATGACCAACGCCCCTTCTCGGATCGCCCCGACGTATTGGTATGGACTTCGCCCATTTTGACCGAGTCACTGACCATCGCAGGTGAAATCAGCGCCCATTTGTTTGCCGCCACCAGCGGCAGCGATGTCGATTGGATTGTTAAGTTGATCGATGTTTACCCCGATGAATATGGGCGACAACCCACCCTCGGTGGCTATCAACTCATGATTTCGGGCGAGGTGTTGCGTGGGCGCTATCGCCTCAGCTACGAGCACCCCCAACCCGTGCAGCCCAACGCCGTGCTCGAATATCAAGTGCGTATGCCCCATGCCTATCACACCTTCTTGCGCGGGCATCGGGTCATGGTGCAAATTCAGTGCACTTGGTTTCCGCTCATCGACCGCAACCCACAAACCTATGTAGACAACATTTTTAACGCTCAACCCGATGATTATCAACGGGCGCAACAACGCATTTATCATGCGGTTGGCGCGGCAAGCGCATTATGGTTGCCGGTTGTTTAGACTAAAGCAAATTCCAAGTTGGTGAAGGGTTTCGCCAATTTCACTATCTATCTCCCGTAGCTACGCTGTGGTCACAGCGTAGCTGCGAGGGATAGATAGTGAAATCGGCCCCTCATATTTTAGGAATTTGCACGATACAATTCATTCATTATTTTCAACCTTATTTAATAGCATGTCTAAGCTTTCATTGTCAATCAATTTTGCCTGATGTTGCACTATGATTAACGCCATCTTCTCAATGGTAGGCTGTGCCAGCAAACTTTGCTGCGAGATTTCAATGTTAAATTGATTTCGGA
>CAMDWA010000210.1 GCA_945877855.1 Thermoflexus hugenholtzii JAD2
GTCATCAGAAATACGCGCCGCTTGGGGTTGAATGAATTCGATTTCGCTGGCGCAATCTGGCCCAGCTGCCGATTTAACCGCTAAAGCAAAGTCATATACTGTCATTTCGCGCGGGTTTCCAACATTGACAGGCATGAATTCATTTGACCATAACAGCCGCAACATACCATCGACCAAATCGCTAACATAGCAAAATGCGCGGGTAGCTTGCCCATCGCCATAAACTGTAATTGGCTCGTTACGCACGGCTTGTTTTACAAAGTTGGGCACTACACGACCATCATCTAAGGCCATGCGTGGCCCATACGTATTGAAAATACGAATGATGCGTGTGGGCATGTGATAAGCCCGATAATAGGCCATTGTCATGGCCTCGGCAAAGCGTTTCGATTCATCATAAACTGAGCGCACGCCGATACAGTTGACATTACCCCAATAAGTTTCGCGTTGGGGGTGTTCAAGCGGGTCGCCATACACTTCGCTGGTGCTCGATTGCAAAAAGCGTGCATTTTTTTTGCGGGCCACTTCAAGCGCATTAAATACGCCGTGTGCCCCTACTTTCAGGGTTGCAATTGGGTTATCTAAATACCCAACTGGGCTGGCTGGCGAGGCCAGATTCATAACAGCATCTAAATGTCCTTCAACGTCGAATGGCTCATTAATATCGTGCTGAATAAGTTTAAAATTTGGGTTGTCTTGATGATGAGCGATGTTTTTGGGTGAACCTGTGATGAAGTTATCAATAACAACGACCTGATTGCCCTCGGCAAGCAGACGGTCACACAGGTGCGAGCCAATAAAGCCAGCGCCGCCAGTAATCAATATTCGCATCATGTTTAATTACGAATTACGAATTATGAGTTAAGAATTTATCGCAAGTCATCTTGCGTTTCATACTTCATAATTCGTAATAATTTACTTTTTGGGCGCGCTGCCGATTTTTACAAGTTGCACTTGTGCTTGATAACCTTTTTCGGCATCATCGCCAAGCAAAATTTTGCCATTGCCAAAAAGGCCAGTGCTGCCGGTGCTAAATGTCTTTGGTGAAAGCATCAACATGCCGACTTCTTGCCCGTTTACGATAAATTTAACGATTACTTGTTGTTGTTGTTGTTCTGACATAGAACGGAATCATACCAAAACCAATGCAAACATTGTTCAGACTTTTGTGCCGTGCAATCTTCATCCTTTTAGCGGTGATAAATTTTTGTTGAAATTACGATACGGTCTTTTTCATTGATCATTTCATTTTGATCAGTTATAATTCGTGTCTGTTATACAATAACTAATACTTTTTAGAGGATATGATATGAAAATCGGTATTTTGACTGGCGGGGGCGATGTTCCCGGCCTAAACCCTGCGATGCAAGCAGCGGTATTGCGCCTTATTGCAAATGGGCACGAAATGTTGGGGATTCGACGTGGTTGGGCGGGCTTGCTCACACTCAATCCAGATGACCCCGCAAGCCTCCAAAATAATACATTACCCCTAACCTCATTGGTTGTACGAACCATTGACCGAACCGGTGGCACATTTTTGCATACAAGCCGCACCAACCCTGCCAAAGTAAGTGCAAAATCTGCACCCAAATTTTTACCCTTAGAGGCATCGGGCGATTACACCCCACATGTGTTAAATGTGTTGAAAAAGTTGCAAATCGATGCACTTATCGCCATTGGCGGCGAAGACACCCTGAGTTATGCCGTGCGTTTGCACGAAGAGGGATTCCCGGTCGTAGCGATTCCAAAGACAATGGATAACGATGTGAAAGGCACAGATTATTGTATTGGCTTCAGCACCGCCATTACCCGCTCGGTTGAGTTTATTAACAACTTGCGCACCTGTAGCGGCAGCCATGAGCGCATTACCATCGTCGAATTGTTTGGCCGCAAATCGGGCGAAACCTCGCTCATTGCCGCCCATCTCACCGGTATAGATCGCTGTTTGATTGGCGAAGTGCCATTTGACCCCGATAAGGTCGCCAAGTTGATTGTGCAAGACAAGAACAAAAACCCCAGTCGTTATGCCATGATCACCATCTCAGAAGGCTCGGCGCCACAAGGCGGCAGTTTGATGGAAAGTGGCGAGGCCGATGCCTATGGACACAAAAAATTGGGCGGTGTTGGTCAGTGGTTGGGTGATTACATCAAGAGCGCAACCGGCGAAGACATTATCTATCAAAATTTAGCCTATTTAATGCGCTCAGGCGCGCCAGATGCGCTTGACCAAATGGTGGCACGTAATTACGGTTCACTGGCCGCAGATTGCCTTATAAATGGCAATTATGGCAATATGGTCGGTCTGCGCGAAGGGCGTTATATGCTTGTGCCGTTTAGCGAGGTAAAAGGTGGCGCACGCCCGGTCGATGTCGATGCACTTTATGATGTTGAGCAATATAAGCCGCGTGTAAAAAATGCGTTGGGCAAACCAATGTTCTTGTATTAGAGCAAAGCCCAAATTTACGCCCTTGCAACCCGCAGCAGGCGATAAATAGCAAATGGTGATAGCCGATAGTGTTTATACTATCCACTATCACCATTTGTTATGACTATGAATTATGCGGATGCGCTTGCTTACCTTTATGGCCTCACCACCAGCGATCGCTTAAAACCAACCGACCCAGCGAACGTAAATTTAGACCGTATTCGGGCCTTGTTAGCGGCATTGGGCAACCCCCACGAAAAATTTAAATCGGTGCATATTACAGGCACCAAAGGCAAAGGCTCAAGCGCTGCCATGATGGCCGCTTGTTTGCGGGCAATGGGGTTACGGGTCGGTTTATTCACATCGCCGCATTTACATACTTTTCGCGAGCGGGTGCGTATTAATGGTGAATTGATCTCACGCGAGGATGTGGTGCGGCTGACCACTGATGTTAAAACGGCGGCAGATCAAATTCCCGGCATCACCACATTCGAAGCGATTACGGCGCTGGGCTTTACCCATTTTGCCCGCAGCAATGTAGACTGGGCCGTAGTCGAAGTGGGCTTGGGCGGGCGGTTTGATTCGACCAATGTGATTACGCCGCGTGTGTGTATTATTACCTCGATCAGCTATGACCACACCCAATGGCTAGGCTCAACGTTAACCCAGATCGCCTATGAAAAAGCCGGCATCATTAAGCCCGGTGTGCCAGTGGTCAGCCATTCACAACCCGCCGAGGCTACTATTGTGATTGAACGGGTGGCAAAAGACCAAAATGCCAAACTCATTTGTTTGGGGCGGCATTGGCGTGGGCGGCCTATTATTTCATCAGCCGGTGGGGCGATTGCAACCAGCATGTCGGCCTCGCTAGACCGCCAAATATTTGACGTAAAACAAGTGGCCTTTAGGCGCAGCGATGAAACCCCTAACCCGAATAACTTAGAAGGGCAATATGACACCCATTTGCTCGGTATGCATCAGGTTGATAACGCTACGGGTGTTATTGCGGCCATTGATGCCATGCGTGATGATTTGGCGGTGATTGGTTCTCATTTACAACCTGCGGTGCAAAATGGTTTGCACAGTGTGCGTTGGCCGGGACGATTTGAGGTGTTACGGGCAGACCCGCCGCTGGTGATTGATGGGGCACATAATGTAGATAGTGTGAATAAATTGGCGACGGCTTTGGCCGAAATGTTTACCGGCAAACGCTGGACGCTTATTTTTGGCTGTTACAAAGATAAGGATGCTGAAGGCATGATTCGGGCATTGGCCCCCCGCGCCACGCGTTGGATTATGGTGCAGCCAGACAACCCCCGCGCTTTGCCATTAGATCAGTTAATGGCGTTGGCGAAACAACGCAACTTACGTGCCACTTCGGCGGCAAATGCCAAAGCCGCGCTCGAATCGATTAAAAACAGTAATGAAGCCGTATGTGTGGTGGGTAGTTTGACCTTGGCCGGTGAAGCCCGTGCCGCATGGTTGGGCGGAATTGAATTGGAGGCAGATTAGCCTGATATAATTCTTTTTGTGTTGCTGGGTCTTGCGCGGCGAAAGACTTCGAACCCCGCCAGGACCGAGAGGTAGCAACGGTAAGGAGACCCTTTTGGGTGTCGCAGGGTGCCTGGCAACACATCTTAGGTTTTATATTTGCAGTGTACGATTTAACCGACAATTCGGAATATAGTTTTGCCGCTTCTATACAACCCAAGCCCCGTAGAAAACCGCGCTGGGTGTGGTTTATATTACCTGCATTGTTTGCAATCAGCGCTTTGGTTGCTGTTGGTTATTTTATTACCCGCCGCGATATTAAGATTATTGATGGGGATCGGCTGCTTGAATTGCGCACCCATCAAAACACCGCCGAGGCGGTGCTTCGTGAAGCCAATGTGCAGTTGCGCCCAGAAGATGTGGTTTTACCTGCGCCAACCACCCTGTTGCAGCACAACGATTTAGTGGTTGTCAAACGCGCTCGCCCAGTTCGGGTGCAAATTGACGATGAAACCCCGAAATTAATTCTGACACAAAGTCAATCAGCCAATGACATTTTGAACCAATTGGGTATAAAAGCCACCGCGTTTGACCGGCTTTTGGTCAATGGGCAAGCATCAGATACATTGCCTGTGATCAATGCCCCAGCCCCAGCAACTGTTGATATCGCGCTGCGTCGCTCGCTTGAAATCGATATTGCTGAAAAAGACAAACCACTAAAAAAAGCCAAGACCTCGGCCCAAACTGTAGGCGAAGCGTTGATGCAAAATGGCTACTTTATTCGGCTTGCCGACCAGATTAGCCCATCCCCTGCCGAGCGTGTGACCCCCGGTATGAAAATTCAGGTCGAGCCAGCTAAATTGGCCAGTGTCGTCGTCGATGGCCGTCGGGTACGCACACGCACGCATCAAGAAAAAGTAAGTGATGTATTGGCCGAATTAAATATAGCGCTCTATGACCAAGATTACACCAAACCCGGCATCAATACGCCTATTGTTGATGGTTTAGAAGTGCAAGTGGTGCGGGTGCGCCGTGAATTGGTGATCGAGCAAAGCCCCATACCCTTTGAAACACGGGTTGAGCCTAACCCGAATTTAGAGATTGACAACCAAGTATTGGGACAAGAGGGCACCCCGGGGGTGCATGAAAAACGTCGAATTGTGTTATTTGAAAATGGCGTAGAAGTAAAACGCGAGCTAGTGGCCGATTTTGTAGCCCGTGAACCGCGCCCAAGAATTCGTAATTATGGCACCAAAATCGTCATCCGCACCCTCGACACCCCCAGCGGCCCAGTAAAATATTGGCGTAAAATTCGCGTGTATGTGACCTCTTATTCACCGAGCAGTGCCGGGGTTTCACCGAGTTCACCTTATTATGGGATTGTGCGTTGTGGCTACAAATTTAGGCCCGGTACAGTGGCAATCGACCCCAATATTATTCCGTTGAAGACGAATATTTATGTGGCTGGCTATGGGCAAGGTGTGGCATGTGATACAGGGGGCGGCATCATTGGCAAACATATCGATTTAGGCTACGAAGATCGTAGTTATAAATCTTGGGCACAATACTCAGATGTATATTTGCTTACTCCCGTGCCCGCTAATATTCGTTATGTCATTGACCAGTAGTTTAGGCTAAAAAAAATTTAACAAAACGACCCCAGTAAGTGGCAAATAAAGCCCACTTCGAAGCCAAGGCAAGCAAAAGCGAGCGTGAAAGAAACCTCTCACCCTTAAATAAAACTATTTCGCCTCAAACCAACCCTAAAT
>CAMDWA010000211.1 GCA_945877855.1 Thermoflexus hugenholtzii JAD2
TAGGGTTGGTTTGAGGCGAAATAGTTTTATTTAAGGGTGAGAGGTTTCTTTCACGCTGGCTTTTGCTTGCCTCGGTTTCGAAGTGGGCTTTATTTGCCACTCGCTCAGGTTATTTTGTCAAATCTTTTTTAGACTAAACTACTGTATAATCAAAATTGATAATAGCGCCAGTGGGGTATGGTGTTTTGTTTGTCTCATGATCGTAATTGAATTTAAACATGAGACTATCCATGAAAATATCATCAATACAACACGAAAGTGATATCTAATTGCTAAGAAGTAGTGATGTTTTGCATAGAAAATAAATTGTTTTTGGGCGTTTTTAAAAATATAGGACTTCAGTCTGATTGGGTATCTCTGCGCTTTAAGCCAAGCCCTTTAACCAAGGGCCTGTTGCCAGCCAAAATATGAATTTTGAGGGCGCATAATCCCACGCGCCAATACCCTCGACAAATTGGGCATCAAACCCCTCTTTAAAACGCCATACCCCCGCCATGCCATCATTAGGGTCAGTTAAATCATCCGGCGCACCCCACCAATCATATTTGGCAAAGCCACGATCACGCGCCCAGCGCAGCGCCGCCCATTGCAATGCATAAGTCGGCATATGCTCACGCCCTTCACTCCGGCTCATGCCATAAAAATACCAAGCGCGGTCGGCAAACCCAAACAATATTAGCCCTGCCAATGCCTGCCCGTCGCGCTCAGCAATAAACCCACTGCCATTCATACTGCGCCATGCATCCAAATAATAACCCGCCTCACGAATGGCAAAGCCGTCGCGCTGGGCAGTTTCAGCATACATTTCATAGAGCAATGGAAAATCGGCCGGGGTTGAAGCCCGCACTGTCACACCACGTCGCTCGGCCAAACGCACGTTATAGCGCCATTTTTGCTTCATACGGGCAAGCAATTCATCATCGCTAGCCTGTAAATGGGTGATACAACTGTTGCGAAATTGAATTTGCTGCTTAGAAAATTGCCAACCGCGCTTGTTTAGGTTGTGGCGCAATTGCTTTAGGTTTTCTATATGCGGGTTTTCAGCATTTGATTGGGGTTCATTGGCAAATATCGGGTCGCCATCAACCTTGGCCCATACGGCCAAATTGCGTTTAGCACGTTGTTCTATCCAAGCCAAGGCCGCTTCATAGGCCATTGCATTGGCTGCCACTGGCCCTTTGGGTGCATATAACACACACAGCGGCCCAATGCGCCGCCGCAAAATTTGAACCGCGGCCTGTGGGCCTAACCAGCGCTCGGCTGTCCAGCCCCAACGGGCTTTAAATTCACCCCATGCCCAAGATTGCAAAACGTGTGGCGATGGCAGCGTTTGTAGCGCCGCATCCCATGCCGCTGGGTTCTCAATACGCCGCCACAATTCTTCTTTTCGATTCAACAACATCCCTCTATTGCGCTATTCCCGTTTAGGCGAACACGGCATCAAAAAATTGCCCATTTTGCATAATCATCACTTGACTGCCATCGGCACAAATGCCTGTTACATTCATGGTCGGGGTACCAATCATCATATCCTCGTGCGCATCCGATGCGTTAACCCCAGCTTCCACACGTGCAGCTTCGTCCATGTCAGTTGCGCCTGCCATACCCTCAGGGTAAGCATTACCAAATGCAATATGGCATACCGCGTTTTCATCAAACAGCGTATCGTAAAACACAAGGCCGCTTTGGTTGACGGGCGAGCGAACATCGACCAACGCCACCTCACCTAAACGCCGCGTACCTGCCACTTCAAAAAACGATTTCAACACATTTTCGCCATGTTTGGCCCGAAATTCAACCACTTCGCCCTTCTCTAGGCGAATATACGCCTCACGCACTTCGCGTTGAAATGGAAAAACTGGTTTTGAGGTGCGCACATACCCATCGGCCTGCAATCGATGTGGCGTAGTAAATACTTCTTCGGTGGGCATGTTTGGCAAAAATCGCACACCTTCGGGCGTAACTGCAGAAGCGGCAACCCAAACCGGGCGAGCCGTTAGCCCAATTGTTAAGTCGGTGCTGGGCTGCCCATCGTCAGCCAGCACGGGGTCAAAAAAATGCACACGGCACACCTGGTTTTTGTGCATAAATTGTGTCACCTTGCGCAAATTGGTGTCGTGTTGCTGCCATGCCGCAATTGGGTCAGGTTGATCGACCCGCACCAAACGCAAAATTTCATTCCATAGTTGCGCCACAGCGTCATCAACTGGTAAATTAGGGTAAATCTTATGCGCCCATGCACGGGTGGGGACACCCGCCACACACCACGCCAAGCGATTAGACATTTGAGCCTCGGTAAAAAAGCGCATCAACCGTGCTCGTGTTTTTTGCACCCGTTGCATCAAAGCTGGCTCAACATCATCAAAAATATTCGGGAAATCGTCGCCAATTAATGCCAATCTGGCCCATTTATGATCGACAAACTCATGTCGCATTGCCACTAAAAAATCGGGCAATTCATCCAAATATTCGGCTTTGCTATGTAAATAACGCATTCGGGTCGATGGCGTATCGATCCAATCAAGATTAACAAATTTTGCCCCACTTCGATAAGCTGCCGCGACAACCTCTTTCACAAAGTCACGGTGTCCAAGATCAGCAGCGATATTTAACGATTGGCCGGGCTGTAAATTGACCCCAATTTTGATTAATAATTCGGCATAACGCACCATGCGTTGGGCAAGATTAGTGTCGCTCATGGGGGCTACTATACCAAGAATAAAACAAAACCCGTTTTCACATTTTAGTGAAAACGGGTTTTATTTGACTTAGAAAAGTATTTTGAGAATTTTGTAGCTTCCTAACAATTAGGATCGCCTCAAAACATAATACCTACACACTATCCCTTTGTCACGCAAAGCGTGACAAAGGGATAGTGCGTTAGGTATTTTCACACTTTTACTTCATCGATACTTTTGCACCAGCTTCTTCTAGCTTCTTCTTGGTGTCTTCTGCTGTAGCCTTAGAAACACCGGTCTGAATGACGCCATTGGCGGTTTCGACCAAATCCTTAGCTTCCTTCAAGCCGAGGTTGGTGATTGCGCGTACGACCTTAATTACTTCGATCTTCTTGGCACCTGGCTCGTGAAGAATAACATCGAATTCGGTTTGTTCTTCAACAACAGCGGCTGGTGCGGCAGCGGCGGCGGGGCCAGCGGCAACTGCAACAGTGGTGGCGGCGGCGCTCACGCCCCATGCGGCTTCAAGTAACTTCTTCAGTTCGGCGGCTTCGAGCAGTGTTAAGCTGCTTAGTAATTTGACGATTGCATTTAGATCTGCCATTTGTAATTCTTCTCCAGATTAATTTAAATTGTTTGATTTGGTTTATTTAGTTAATAGGTTAATTGGCGCATATGCTAATTTTTGTTTGAAACAAAAATTCAACTTGCCGCCAATCAACAAGCCAACCCTAGTTATGCTTCTGCTGGTTGCTCTTTGTCGATTTTTGCTTGCAACGCATACATAACGCCTGCGACAGCGCTGTTTAAGACGCTGGCAATATTGGTTGCTGGGGTTGAAATCAACCCAATGATCTGCGCCCGCAATGTATCGAGCGGTGGCAATGAAGCGAGGGCATCAACGCCACTTGGGTCAATTGCTTTACCACTTAACACACCGCCGATGACTGAGAATTTCTCGAATTCTTTCGCCAATTCACCGGCTTTTTTTGCGCCAGCGGCAGGGTCTTTGAAACAAAAGTTAACGCCAGCTTGTCCCGTCAACCATTTTTCAGGCACTTCTTGCCCAGCGTCTTTTAACACCTTGAGCAGCAATGTGTTTTTGGTGACGTGAAATTCGCCCTGTGCACTGCGCATTTCTTTGCGCACTTTATCGAGCTGCTTCATATCCATCCCACCATATTTGGTGATGATGATGGCTTGGCTTTTGCTGACCAATTCCTTGTATTCAGCTATGATCGCCTCTTTTTTATCACGTGAGATTGCCAATGTAATTTACCTCCTTTACAAAAAATAAAAAACGCCTCAACCAGTGACTGGTTGAGGCGCGAATATACAGACAAAAACAACCCGCAACAAACGGGTATCCTAATCTATTCACTTGCCTTGTGTTTCCTCAACAGGCCCACGAATCAATCGTGACTTAAATCTATCGCTAGATACCGGTGGTCACTGGATAACAGCGGATAATATTATAGCACAAGGTGTTAAGTTGGTTTGATACACTTGACCACCATTCATGAATGTTTTGATTACTGGGGCCACAGGGTTTATTGGCAAAGCTGTTTGTATGGCTTGTGAGGCCGAAGGATGGGCGACACTGCCCATTAAAGACATGCGATTGCCATCTGATGCCTCGGCGTTAGCCGCGTTTATTGCGCTGCACCCCCCAGATGCTTGTGTGCATTGTGCGGGGCCGGCTTCGGTTCGCGATTCCATCATCGACCCACAACGTGATTTTGCCAATAGCGTCAGTGCGACCTTTGCCCTACTGAATGTGTTGCGGCAAGCGACACCGCGTTGTCGCACCCTATTGTTATCGAGCGCCGCGGTCTATGGCAACCCCCAACGATTACCGATTAGCGAAGATAGTGACTTGTACCCGATTTCGCCTTATGGTTTTCACAAGCGCATGGTCGAACAGCTTGGAACCGAGTTTCATCAATTGTTTGGCATGCCCATCACATCGGCGCGAATTTTTTCAGCCTATGGCGTAAGGTTGCAGCGACAAGTGGTGTGGGATATTTTGCAAAAGGCGCGGACTACACCGCTCGATCAACCCATCTACCTGAGCGGTAGTGGCAACGAAACCCGTGACTTTATCCATGTGGATGATGTGGCACAGGCTTTAGTGGCTTTGCTCAAATTTGCCCCAATGCGGGCCGAGGCATTTAACGTTGCTAACGGCATTAGCGTCAGCATTCGTGAATTGGCACATAAATTAGCACCGCAGCACCAAATTCAATTCGATGGCATCATTCGTGTGGGTGACCCGCTTTATTGGCAAGCTGATATTTCACGTTTGGCGGCCTTGGGGTTTGCTTGTCGGGTGGGGTTAGACGAAGGATTGAAAGGATATTAAATGACTAAAAAAATATTAATTACAGGCGCAAGTGGTTTGTTGGGGGCGAATTTGGTATTGGCGGCCCGTGATGCCGGCTGGGATGTAACCCCTGTCACCAATCAACACCCATTGCACGGGGGCGTGACGCTTGACCTAACCAATGTTGCTGCGACCCAAGCCCTGATTGCACAAATTAAACCCAATTGGATTGTGCACTGTGCTGCCGCGGCCAATGTTGACTGGTGCGAAGATCACCCAGCTGAAGCAAAACGCATTAATGTCGAGGCCAGTGCCACTGTAGCACAGGCCGCCAAGCAGGTGGGCGCAGGCCTCATTTACATTTCAACCGATGCCGTATTTTATGGCGATGACCCGAGTTTACGCTACCGCGAGGATGACCGCCCTACCCCGCCCAGTGTTTATGCCATTACCAAACTGCAAGCCGAGCAAGCTGTGTTGACAATTTTGCCCAGTGCGATTGTGTTACGTGTTAATTTTTATGGCTGGAATTTTCAGGCAAAACATAGCTTGGCTGAGTGGATGTTGCATAAACTTGAACGCGGGGAACGATTGCCCGGCTTTGCCGATGTGACATTTTGCCCGATGTTGGCCAATGATTTATGCGATGTCAT
>CAMDWA010000212.1 GCA_945877855.1 Thermoflexus hugenholtzii JAD2
TTCCTTTGTTGATGCTTGCTAGCGTTGCTATGATTGCTTCGACTGTTTTGTATACTGCGGGGGGATGTTGTTCTTCTTTTTTTTTCATACCCTCTGTTTTACTACAGATTTGAACAACATCCCTACTTTTAGACTAAACTACTGTTTAATGTATTAAGTTTAATCCTCTTAAACCTAATACAAATATATCAATTTAACCGCCTCCCCACCGCCTCAACCTCTAAGCACCCGCAGCCCCCACGCCAAGGCCGCACCCACCAACACCGCCGGCAGCAGGCCAAAGACCAGCATGACCAGCACAATGACCCAAACGGCGGCGAACTCGCGGGGCGGGAAAGCGCGGCGGCTGACGATGGCACAATCAACGAAGAGCGATAACCCGATAAAAAACATCAGGCCGCCCAAAATGGTCTTGGGGAAATAGTTGATGCCGGCGCTGGCAAACAACAAAATACCAACGCACACCAACATATTGACCAAGCCGCCCCAACGATTGCGCACCCCCATGCGATGCGCCAACACGCTGCTAAACAGCGAATGAAACCAAGGCGGGCAACCCACCGCGCCCAACAGCACATTCGTCAACCCCGAGGCCATCAATTCGCGGTTAAAGTCTTGCGGTTGCCCAAGCGCCAAGCCAATGGCGGTGCAATTCATTAACAGCACCACCGTGCAAACCAGCGCGATCAAAAACAGGTTGAGCAGTTGCGCCACCAAGTGCGCCCCGATCACGGCCCAATGGGCCGACAAGGCTTGTGCCCATTGCAGTGGCGCAAACGACACCGACACCACGCCCATATCGGTCAGCCAGCCAGTTTGTTGCGCCAGCACCACTTGTTGCGCCAGCGGCACATTGCCCCCCAACAACCACAACCCGCCATAAAACAGGCCGATTTCGGCCAACAGCACCAACGGCAAAGTGGCCGGGTGGCGAACCCGTGCGGTCAAGCCCAAAAACAACAGACCAAATAGCACCCCTACACCGCATTTCAGCGCGAGGTCAGAGCTTTGTAATAACGCAAAACTGACATCTTCGCCGGTCATTAAGCCGAAGCTGGCCCGCACACTCAGCGCCCCCGCCCCGGCCAAAAAGCCGGTAATGATGGCTTTGGGCAACCATTGAATGACGATGCTCAGTTTAAAATAGCCGAGCAGCAGATGCAACAGCCCCATCATGCTGGTGGTAATGGCAATGCTGGCGGCGGTAATGGCGAATTGGGCTGGCACGGGCGCGTTGGCAATGGCTGGCCCGCTTGCCAGATCGCCCAGCAACCCCGCCAGCAAAATGATGGGCGTTTCTTGCATGGCGATGATGTTTTGGCGCAGACCGGTATAACGCAAAAAGACCAGTTGCGAGATTAAGCCGCCCACCACAAACACGCCAATGCCATAGGCGATATAAGACGATAACCCGCGTGAGAATAACAGCGCCGAAAAAATGATGATGGAGATCGCCATGAGCACACCGTGAACTGAGCGTGGGTAGCCCATCACGTAAGCCTGCTGCGATGGTCGCAGCCGATATTGGTTTGAGGCGATGATGTGACAATATTGACAACTTGGGCGCGGCATGCCGTGCCCCTACTTCGATGACAACCTCGGGTTTAAAGGTATTATTTTCCATTTTTATAAAACATTACCCGCCCCACCAACACCCCCAACCGAATGGGCGGGATGCTGTGATAAAGCGCCGCCGCGATTTTGGAATGAGTGAATTGATAGCGGTCAGCGACAGCCGCCACCTGCACCAGCCCCAAGGCCTCGCACTCGACCAAATACGCCGCCGCCTGCGCCACATCTAAGCCGCTGACAGCGGCCAACTGTGACAATGAGAAGGGCTGGCTTAGCACCGTCACCAGCACCGCCGCCGCCGTCAACATGGCCTGAATGGGCGCAGGCAAGCGGCTGACCCAGCGCAAGATCAATTCGCGCACAGCATCAGGCAAGCACAGCGTGTCGGTCGTTAATGCCGCGATGCCCATACCCAACAATTCACGCACCACCCACGGGTTGCCCTCGCTGTGCTGATAAATTTTGGCGTGTAGCTCAGGCGAAAGGAGCGGGCTGGGATGCAGTTCATTCGCCAAATCGCGGGTGTCGGCGGGTGACAAACGCCCCAAATGCAATTCCACATAACGCCCTTCGCGCTGCAACAGCCGCCGTGCCTCGTGCTGGGCGGGCAATTCGCTGCTGTGGGCCGTTGCCAACAACATCACACTAGGTTGGGCCAACTGCCCCACCGCCGTTTGCTGCATAAAGTAGCTCAGCCATGCCAAGGTTTCGGCATCGCACCACTGCACATCATCCAGCACCAACAACAGCGGGCCGGGCTGGCTGGCAAACGCCAACGCCAAGGCCTGATACAGCCGCAGCCGTTGTGCTCTGTCGCCATTGTGCGGTGGGCTAGGCAAGGTTGGGGCGGTGGGCTGGCTGGCGACGCTGGGCTGTAATTCGGGCAAAAGCTGGGCAAGCTGTTGTTTGTTGGCTGCCGACAAATGGTCAAGCGGCAATTGATGCAGCCAATCGAGCAACGGCGCATAAGCCAAGCTTTGGCTGGCGGGGCGACATGCCGCTATCACCACCGTGCCCATTGACGTTCGCGCCCAATGGGCAAACCTACGCACCAAATGACTTTTGCCGATGCCATATTCACCCCGCACCAACACATAATGCGGCTGAATGGGTGGGCGTTGCGAGTCTACGGGCGATATTGCCGATTCGGTCAGCTTGCGCCACATCCCTGTCAACAACTCCCATTCGCTTTGACGACCCACCAACGCCCCATTCACAGACTTGATGGCGTAAGCCGTCGACGTGGCGGGTTCGGTCAATTGGGCATACAGCGCTTGCATCGACTCACTCAGCGGCAAGTTTTGGCTGCGCATCAACGTGGCATAACGCTCATAGGCCGCCAGCGCATTCGAGCGCTGATTATTTGCCTTATATAAACGCACCAATTCAACATAGGCCGGTTCGCACTGCTCATCTTTTTGCAACCGTTTGAGGGCATAGCCAATGGCGCTGGCATAGTCTTGCTTGATCTCATAGGCCACAATCACTTGGGTGAGGGCTTGGTCATGCATGACCGACAAGGCCTCGCGTTTTTCAGTCACCCATTTTTTGTCATAGTCATATAACAACTCACCCCGATACAGGGCGATGGCTTGTTCGAGCAAGCGAATACGCTGCCCGTTTTTTTCGGCCTTGGCGAGCTGTATCAAGTGCTCAAACTCATGCACATCTACCCACACCTTGGGGTCGCTGCCCGCGTCATGCGGGGCGGGTCGCCATTGCACATGGGTGGGGGTGATGTGCAAATGCGGCATCACGCAATCGACTTGTTTTAGCCGAAACAACAACGTGCGAAAATTGCTGCGAATTTGGCCCGGGCTGCGTTTGTGCGGGTCTTTCCGGTGGCGTTTACGGCGTGGCTGCCCCACATGCTCATCCCAAAACAGCTCGGCCAAATGCGGGCGCGGTTGGGGTGAATGTTGGTTCAACACCAAGTAAGCCAACAACAAATGCGCCTGCTGCGAATGACCAGCGTTTGCCGCCGACGCCATAGGCGCATCGTCACAGGTCAGTTGCAGGGTATGCAGGAGGTGAAGGGTGGTCGCCATATCATTTATTTCTGCAGAGCAGACTTAGAAACGCCATGCCAATGCCAACAACCGCTGTATATCGGCTGCGCTATTGAAGGGCGCAAGATGCGGTATCATGTGATGCACCAACACAAAATAATTGGGCAGGCGCTTACCTGTTTCGATGTGCGAGATCAGAGAGGTGTCATATTGGGCAGCCGCGGCCAACTGGGTTTGGGTTAGCCCAGCGCGAATGCGCATATGACGCAAGAGAATGCCAAATTGGGGGTTGGGTTCAGTTTTTTTCATATTGCTCACTTTTAGAAAAACTTAATACGTTTGCCGCTTCAATCTATATCAAGAAATATATAGCCTTGGCGTGATTTTGGCGTGATTTTCGGTTTTGGCATATCGGGTTGAAACACGCCGCGAGTGCGGCTTTCATGCGGTGAAGACGATGTTTGCAAGGTTCACTTGTGCAATAAAATGATAAATTTTGATGTAGAGACGGGTCGGTGACCCGTCTCCTTAAGCATTTATGTATAGCAAAAATAAGACGGGTCGGTGACCCGTCTCTACTTAATCATCTATGCTCAAATTACACTTCTTCGGCAAATCATTACAGGCGACATACACCCCCGCGCCAACCCCAGACAACCCTCAGCCAGTGCCCATTGCCATTGATCTGAAGGATAAGAAACAGCAATTATTGGCGTGTTTAGCCGTTGACCCGGGCAAAAAATTTCGCCGCAAAGAAATCATTGGAATCATTTGGGGGTATAGCGCCGAACTAAAAGACCCGCTAGGCAGTTTACGAAAGCTTCTCAGTGCGTTAAACAAAGATTTAAACGCCGCCGGAGCCAATGGCTATATTGCCGAGTACCCTGAACACACCCATCTCTGGTTTAACGCAGCGCAGCCCCATTCGATTGATGTGGCTAAATTTCGCAACGTGCTTAAAACTACAAAAGCGACGGTGCAAGACAAGATGGACTTGGCGAAGTTGTATCAAGGGGAGTTTTTAGACGATCTTTTTCACCGCAAAATTATCAAAAAGCAAGGCCGAAGGCATGATGATGATTTTGATGGATGGTTAGAACGGCAACATACAAGCATACAATACGATTATGACTGCTTGATGCGTCAAATTTTAAACGGCCTGCTAGAACACAAACGCTGGGACGAGTTGCAAACTTGGGCGGAAATGTGGCAACGCGATCATCCCCAACTAGAAGATCAAGCCGCAATATATGGCTATCTCATGCACGCCGCCTTTGGTTTAGGCGACAAAACCGCGCTCAACAAAGTGTATGACGACTTCAACAATAGCGACTTGGCGCAAAATGATTGGGCGAAAGCGCAGGATGTTGAAAACATATACAATGCCCTACAGCGCGATGCCAATGCCCCACGTGTCCCCATTCGCCTGCTCCAAGTGCCGCGTTTTATTGGGCGCAATGCGGTTTTAGATGATTTGCTAGCCAGCCTTAGCCCCCAGCCAGCCTCAGCCAGCCCGCGCGTCATCAGCATTTCGGGCTTGGGCGGCATGGGCAAAACCACCTTGGCGCTACAGGCTGCCCGCCAATACATGGCCTCGCCCGATCAACACTTTAGCACGGGCGCGTTTTATGTCGGCTTAGACCACATCCGCCACACCAAGGATCTCATAGATGCAATTGCCGATGCCATCGGGTTTAAATTTTATGCCCGAACCGATCTACAAGGCCAATTGCTTAATTTTCTGCGCGAAAAAGCCATCTTGCTGGTCTTAGATGGCTTTGAAAATGTGCTGACGCATGACAAAACCGCCGTATTGGCGTTTGTGAGCGACGTTTTTCACCATGCCCCCTCCGTCACCCAACTCATCACCACCCGCGAGAAATTGAATCTGACGATAGAACACGCCATCGAGCTAAGCGGCTTAGATTACCCAACCCACCCCCC
>CAMDWA010000213.1 GCA_945877855.1 Thermoflexus hugenholtzii JAD2
TGTGTTGGTCGGCGTTTCAGTCGCCGTCGCCGTCGATGTTGGTGTATTCGTCGGCGTTTCAGTCACCGTCGCCGTCGATGTTGGCGTATTCGTCGGCGTTTCGGTCGCCGTTGCCGTCGATGTTGGCGTGTTCGTCGGCGTCTCGGTTGCCGTCGCCGTTGGCGTATTGGTCGGCGTTTCGGTCGGCGTTTCGGTCGCCGTTGCCGTCACTGTCGGCGTGTTGGTCGGCGTTTCGGTTGCCGTCGCCGTTAATGTTGGCGTGTTGGTCGGCGTTTCGGTTGCCGTCGCTGTCGCTGTTGGCGTGTTCGTCGGCGTTTCGGTCGCCGTTGCTGTCGCTGTCGGCGTGTTCGTCGGCGTTTCGGTTGCCGTTGCTGTCGCTGTCGGGGTGGGTGTCTCTGTTGGTGTCGATGTTGCCGTAGGTGTTGGCGTTGGCGTAGGCGGCAAATTAAATGCAAAATCCATCGTCCAATTGGCTTCACCCGATCCCAACGTTATCGTGCTATTTTGCGGGCGGCTTTGATCCCCGCCTCCCATATAGCTTCCAGCATTGCCAATGGCAGTACTTGAATAAGGCGTATTACTCGCCACCACTGCGCCATACCCACCCGGCACAGGCCCATATGTCACTGTATACGTGCCTGACGGCACAGTAAAGCTGTAATATCCCGCTGCATCTGTCACCGCTGTATAAGTGCTTGTGCCGTCCGTCGCTGTAATTACCATACCCGCCACCGGTGTAATTGTGCCAGTGCTGACATCACCATCATTGTCGCTCTCAATCCACACACGGTCGCCAAATTGGGCCTGTGATGCGCTAAAACCAATGTCAAAGGTATGATTGTTTTCGCCTGCATTACCAATCGGCGCAAATACATCTACATCCAGACTATTGGTAAACGCATTACTATCACGCAAATGCCCATTACTGGCCCCACCATTGCTGCGCGTAGACAAATAAACACCATTGGTGCTAGTATCTGCTGCATCGATGATCGTGTAATTGGCCGAGCCATTATTCAGCGCATCTTTTACCCGCACCTGATAGACAAAATTGGGGTAAACGCGATTATGCATCTGTGTGCCCGTGTGTGTCACCACGCCCGTAGTTTGCAAAGTGTTACTCACCACCACTTTATCAAACCCCTTTAAAGCGGTCGATGTTGACACATTTAGCCAATTTTGATCCGCCAAACCATTGGCATTGTCTTTGCTGGAATCACCTTCGTAGCTAAAGAAATATTGCCCGCCGCTTGCCGTCGTCGTTTCGGCGACCTTAACCGCGCCCCCCGGCAAAGCCTGCCCATCGGCAAAGGTTGTGCCGTCTTCAATCAGCCACAATTCCAGTGTCACGCCATCAATGCCATTTTCGCCGGGGTCTTGCACCCCATTGCGATTCGCATCCCACCATACGCGGTTGCCAATTTCCATCGGCGGCGTGTCGCACAATGGCTCTAAATCGCCCAAGCCTTGGCCTTTATAAAACACCCCCGGTGTAATATCGCGATGCGCAATTTCATAACGCTTTACCGAATAACCCGAAAAATTGCTCATCCAAACCGGCCCATAACCCGCACTCGACGAATAACCATGTACACCATCAGCGGCAAATGGCTCGGTAAAGTTTGTCACAATCTCGCCGCGCCCGGGGATAAAAGCCAATGCCCCTTCGGTCGCAGATTCGCGGCTGTCATCCCAATAATAAGAACCATTATTCGGGCCAAGGGAGTTGTCAGAGCGGGTCTCGCCCGGTGAAACAGGCCGCCCGGGGCACGTGCCCCCATTTTCGAGCACATAAGTGCCACTCACATTACATACCCGCAACAATTGCCCCTGACTCAAGTTGCTAATGCGTTGTGGGTCTTCGGTATTGGGCAAATATTGATTGTAAGCCGTTTGATAACCAGTTCGATCTGCAAAACCCAAAATCATCGAGCCATCATTGTCAAACTCAAAATCGACCAACACGGGGGTCGGGTAATACAAACCAGTTGCATACAAGGCATGAATAAGGTCTTCACTGAGGGCGCGATTCAGGTTCACCCAAGGATACCAATCAAACCGACAACCGCCCGGACGACCACAGCCATGTCGAAAATCGAGACCAAAATCGATGACCGATTGAAAACCAGCACCCGTATTTGCTGTATCAAGCTTAAGCACATAGGCGTGCATATCTGATTTGAGTTGTGATTGTTCAGCCGTGCACACCACGCCGACATAAATAAAACCGTTATACGACTTTACGGCCCAAGGTTGATAATCATTATTGCTGCACCCCGGGTTAGCAATGCTATGCGTAATGATCGCGCTTGCTTGAGGCATGGTTCCATCGCGCCCAATCGGAATTTGATGCAAGGCGCGTTGTTTCAGGTTCATCACCCATAACGTTTGGTCATCTTCCGACACCTCAATCCCACCAATCGATGATTTGGCCGTTAATTCAAAGGCATCAACATCATAATTGGGGATATTGCCCGAAATAGGCAACGAATTGCTAATGGAGGCATCACGCGGGTTCACCCCAAAATCCAGCCCATAAGCACTCAGGTCGGCAAATTGGCTGACGACGGGTGAACCAGTCACACTCATATCAACCTTATAAAGGCCACCCGGCCCTAATGGGCCAAACCCCATGTGCCGGCGCATAAAAGCCGCCGCAAACAAACTTTGGCTAGAGCGCTGCCATGCCAAACCCCAACTCGCGCCAATCTGTTGGCTCAATGCCAAACCCGTTGGCGGGGTATAACCCGTGCTGCTAATTGTCCCCGTATTGGTATATGCAAAAGCGACCAAACTCTGGGCTGTCCCCGCTGTCCCGCCACCCAATGGGTCACCGTTCACATGATATGACGATGCCAGCGCAGGCGTATTTTGACAATATTGGCAAGGCCGAATTAGCCCAAGGTTTTGATTTGTGATGGGTGATGTCGCGAATAAAACCGTCGTGCCAGCATTTGCACCAGCCACGCCCGGCTGATAATCTGACGGCAAGTTGGTAAACTCGATGCGGGTTTGCAGCCCATTTGCAACTGTCAGGGTATAAGCGCCAGTGCTATCGGTGCTGGTGTTATCAACCATAGCGCCATTCGCCCCATAAGCCGTAACCATTACCCCAGCCACACCAGTATCGAGCACCGCCCGTCCCCCATCTTGGTTATAGTCGTGAAAAACCGCACCACATATTTGATTGCTGCTACACCCGGTCGGATATAACCCAGCATTAATATAGCGGGTGTGCAAACCTGAGGTGATCGTCATTGGCGCGGTATAACCAAGCGTATCAAATTCGGCATCGGCAGCATCGTCACTGCCTTGATCATTAACACTAATGTTGTAACCCGGCGGAGGCACAACCCGCACACTATAGGTTGCTGGCGGGTAATTGCGAAACCGATAAAAACCATCTGCATCGCTAAATGTATTGGTAATCACGCTCAATGTGCTGTCGAGCAATTGCACCTCAACATTATTTAAAAATGGCTCCTCGAAATCCATCACGCCATCACGGTCAACATCATTCCATATATACCCGCTGACCCCAACACGGGTAAAACCAAAGTCTAGGGCCTGATCGCTCTCTAAAACAATTTGGTTATACACATCATGCAAGCCCCAGCCGATTTGGGTAGATCCCCAAGTTGCAAATTGCCCTGCCGTATTCCAATTGCCCACCCGCTCACGCAGCCCTTCGGTAATGGCACGTATGCCATAACCTCGGCTCGGCTGATAACCTTCTAACACCCCGCCTGTAATAAAATGCGTGGTTGTTATTCTGACAACATAAGTATCGAGTGGCACATTGGTAAAGCTATAAACCCCATCGGCCCCAGTGGTATAAGTCGCTCGCACACTGGTCCCCACCACATAATTTAGGGTTACGCCAGCAACAGGTGTTTCGCCATCAGCCGGCTCATATTTACCATCGCCATCTAAGTCATAATAAACTCGACTCGGCGTGGTGCTAATCGGCGCATGAAAACCGAGGTCAAAATTGTCATAATTGACATTATTGACCGAATTGGTTGCGGTAAAGGCAATCCCAACTTGCCCATTCGACAACGTTGTAGCATCCGAATTTGTCCGTACCGTATTGTGGGCTAACAACGCTCGGGCGGGCGCAGTGCGCGTTAAGCCTTCAAGCGACCCACCCACATCAAAGTTATTGGTATCGACCCGAATCTCATAGGGGCGGTTTTGCCGAATGAGTGTACCCGTGACCAATAAGCCATTGTGAAAAGCATAATACCCACGCGCATCGGTGGTGGTCGTCATCAGCAAGGTATTGGTCGGCACGTCATATAACGACAACACCACATCGGGAATAGCAGGTTCGTCTGGGGTATAGCCGCCGCTGCCATCTAAATCGTGCCAAACAAAATTACCCACCACAATGCCATGTGTCGTGGTTGGGCTAACGCTAATATGAATATCACAATTACCCGGCAACACCGATGTCACCCGTGTGGCATTGTCTGGCCCCGGCGGGCCATCGGTTAAGTTTGACATCACCACTTGTAATGGTTCTGTTGCCGTCACCACCGAGGTTGGCAACGTAATACTCCATGTGCCTGTCAACGGGGCGGCTGTGGTCACAGTCCCAACGACTTGATGGTTATGCCCATGCACGATATCGAGCGTGGCCCCATTCACCAAGGTATCAACGCCAACCTCATAAATACCATTCTTGTTCATGTCTTTATAAACCAGCCCGCCAATTGAATTGGGCACAGCACAGGCATTTGGGGCAGCATTGGCCGTATTTACAGTTGGCAATAAGGCTTGAACTGGGGTAGGTAATGAGGTTACTAATGGAGAAGCAATCGTCTCTAACAGGGTTATACCTAAAACACTAAGTATTTGAGCAAAAGCCAAAATGATACGTAAGCTTTTATGTATTGGCGAATAAATTGGATTAAGATTCATATCTAGTGATGGACTTCCTTGCTGTCCTTTATCACCACAATTAAACGTCATCCCTCACATTGCACTTATCACCTCAAAGCTCATGCGTGCACCACAAAACACTTAGATTTAGACATGAAAATCCTTAGATTTAGATTGATAAAAACACGTTCTCATTACTTCATAATCCTTTAGATGGGGGAATATCCCCACAAATATCTAAACAAAGCCTATGAGCTTTGAGCTTTGAGCCATGAGCTATAACATTTGTGTTATAGCTCATGGCTCATGGCTCATGGCTCATGGCTCATGGCTCATGGCTCATGGCTCACGGCTCATGGCTCACGGCTCATGGCTCAAAGCTTAAAAACTCAGCGCTTCTTCAACATCGGCAAATACACCTTGGTTGCGCCGCCGCTTGTATTCGCGCCGCCCCACTTGGCCGGCCCATACACATTGGTGCGGCCCGTCGTCTCGGTCTCCACCAGCCAATAGGTATATACCTTGCC
>CAMDWA010000214.1 GCA_945877855.1 Thermoflexus hugenholtzii JAD2
ATACAAGCCGGCTTGTATACAGGAGGGGCAAAATCGGCGCAACTGTAGCCTTCTATACTTCAATAATGAAATTACGGGCTTCATAGCCCGAGGCAGTTGAACTCCATACAAAATTGGGTTCGTGTGCAATTTTTAGCCCATCCAATTTGAGCAAGCGTTGTAATAGCACATCAGTTTCATAAATAGCCACATAGGCCCCCGGACAGCGGTGATGCCCATCGCCAAAACTCATCACTGAGGGCATAACCACTTGTTTGTGCATCTCACGCATCGGGCAGACCGCCAAGGCATTGTCGCCGACGACACTTTCATCCGCATTGACCGTTTGAACATGGATATGAATGGGTTCGTTTTTGTGGATCGTGATCGTTTGCCCATCACTTTCGAGCGTAATATCATCGACAGCGCGGCGCTGCACATTGGTTACGATCGGTTCAAGGCGCAAGATTTCTTGCAAAATGGCATGACGTTCGGCTTCTGCGGCTTGCAAATAACGTTGGCGCAGGGTGGGTTGGGTTATCAAATGCCATGCGGCCAAAGCGATAAATTCACGGGTGGTTACCATACCGGCTGCCGCATAGGTAATACATTCGGTAAAAATCTCCCAATCCTTGTAATTTTGGCTGATGAGATACGAAATCAAGTCATCTTTTGGCTGCGTTTTACGCGCCTCAATGCTGGGTTTTACATCTAAGCCAAAAAACAAAAATACATTAAAATTAACGACAGTATTGAGTAGGATGCTCAGCGGGTGACGGGGCGGAAATCGATTTTCTTCGCGCAAGAAAACATCAAGGCGTTTTTCAATACCGCCAATACGACTATTGGTCAGGCCGACAACTTCCGACACCACACGCATCGCCATACCGAGACTGAGCTGCCGCAAATCAGCACGTCGGCTGCGCACAAAGTTTGCCACCATTTTATCGGCCAATATTTCCATCACAGGTCGATAACCAGACACCGCTTTGGGGGTAAAAAAACGGGCAGTTTGTTTGCGTTGTTCCAAATGTTCTGGCCCTTCAAGATACAAAATAGGGGTGCGCGAGCCACTGGGCATTTGTCGCAATAATTCGGCTTTAAAACCCAACTGTTTGGTGCGGCTATAGCGCAAAATGGTTTTGGCTTGATCGAAGCCATAAATATGCCATATGCCCTTGGCATCTTGCTCAATATTTTTGTGGGCATGAGAGGTGGTGCGCGGGGTTTTGTATTGGGCTGTTAGGGTTTGGTGGTCAATGGCGCAGTTGACGATATTACCGGCTTGGCTAGGTAGAACTGGAGACCCTGTTGCGAGCGTACTCATAATATGACTAGATTGTTCTAAAATCATACGGCTTGAAACTTTGTCATTTATGAGGGCGAGATCAATATCGGGTAATTGTCTGTAGATGCAAGTTGTGAGTAAGGCAATGTGCCAGTTATGTTTTATGTTTGAGGATTTGATTCGTTGCAGTGTTAGCAAAAAAAGCCGTGATTATGACTTCACATAATCACGGCATACCAAGCTTAAAACTTAAATATAGCTCAAATTATCGCTCGGCACTGGGCAAAGCAACAGTGCTATTACCAACGATGATCTTGCCTGACTCAACTTGTATTGGCAAGGCATCGGCGCGTTCACTGGCAAGGATTGCCTGTGATATCTCCACCGAAACCGCTCCAGATGCGTTGGTTGCTACTTCGTAGTCAATTAGCAATATATCGCCATCACCCATTGCGAGTGATTCGCCATTGACACCATACCACAAAGCAGTGGCTTTGGTTTGAGTGCTATCTTCGTTCATTACCACCCAAGCCGTTGTGCCAATCTCACCTGAACGACCTACTCGGCGCACGCCGGTCAACTTTAAGCCACGGGTAGCATCATAAGCCAAATTGAGTTGTAACCCAGCTGCGGCTGTCTTATTGCTCAATTGAACCTTCATGCTGCCACTTGTACCCGGCAGTGCATTCACAGTTGTCAAGCTGACCTTGTTCGTATTCATCTGTGATGTTATTCGCTCGTTGCTATCATCAACTTGTTTTGTCATTGCCGCTGTTGTCAAGCCCAGCACCAGACGAACCTCAGCGATCATGTCAAGAATGTTCCATGCGCTGTCTGAATTGAGATCGCCGCGTGTCCACCAATCAGTTGCATAACTTCCATTGGGTTGTGGTGAACCTAAAATCATATTACGCACAATAGTCAAGTCCTGAACATTAACATTGACATCGCTGTTGATGTCCCCACGTCGCAAAGCCGTGATATTAAACACGGGATTCGTTGTGGTAATTTCCGTTTGAAGTGCATTTCCGCTTATATCTGCCAATAACACATTGGTTAATGACAACGGAACTGCTATGCCAGCAGTTGCAGTTGGTGATGGGCTAACATCCATCAATACCTCCAATACGGGGCCACTCCCAGCGGCGATCACAGCAGCGCTCGCTGAGTAGAGCAGCACATTTGTGGTGAACATACCGCTTGACTGTACTGTAGTTGTCAAGATAGTATAACCAGATGTACGCGCGGTCGTGCGGATATTACTCATTCTAACCCCCAAGTTATAAGGATAGGCAAGATTAAATTGCACCCCAGCAATGGGGGTGTTGAAACCGATTGCCGAAGCCGTGGAGACCCTAATGACATTACCTGTGCTGCCTAATGCGCCTGTGCCATTTGAAACACCAAATGATGTTACGTTGGAGGGTTGCAACGCAAAAAAAGCGTTAACAATCCCGGGGCCACAGAGCGAGGTAGTGCATGTGCTGCCACTCGGGAAAGCTGTGGCAGTGCTTTGTAAAATAGAAACCACCTGCGTGTAGTTTAAGCTAGGCCTGAGTGACAACATCAATGACACCACGCCAGCGACATGAGGTGCAGCCATACTTGTGCCTTGATAAGAAACATAGTTGTAAGCGCCGGCGGTGGTTGTGCCTGCATTGAGTGTTGACAAGACGCCATTTGACCCATCACCACCGGGTGCGCTTATTTCAACCGTAGACCCAAAATTACTATAAGAAGCTTTAGAGCCTGTGCGGCCTGTTGCGGCAACCGTAACCACATTATTGCAACTGGCGGGTGAGAAACCACTTGCGTTAGCATTGCTATTCCCAGCTGAAACAACAACGATAGTCCCAGCGGCGGTGGCGGCATCGATGGCTGACTGCAACGCTGGTGCATCGCTGCATGGTGTACCGCCACCCAAGCTCATATTAATTACTTTAGCTGGGTTTGCATTGTCAGGTACGCCAGATACCGGTAAACCAGCTGCCCAACGAATCGCATCTACAATATCGGAGAATGTGCCACCACATTTACCTAACACTCTTACCGGTAAAATTTTTGAGACATGGTTTACACCAGCAACGCCGGTTCCGTTATTGCTAAGGGCACCAATCGTCCCAGCCACATGCGTGCCGTGCCAACTGCTATTGCTGCCGCAGCCAAAATCACCCGGATCTGTCGGGTTAGCATCACGTCCGTCGCCATCATTGGCATTCGTACTATCCGTAATAAAGTCATAGCCTGTAACAGTGCGTCCAGCTAAGTCTGGGTGCGGCAAAATACCGGTATCAAGCACGGCAATGACAACGCTGCTGACCCCTCTGGTGACATCCCATGCCAAGGGCAAATTGATGCCATATGTCCCCACGGTTGGGGTGAAATAATGCCACTGTTGACTAAACGAAGAATCATTTGGAATAAAGGTTGGTTTTGCAATAAAATCTGGCTGCGCGTATTCAACTTCTGGTAAGGCTGCAATCCGTGATGCAAGCACGACTGCATCACTCTGGCTCACAGATGCACCCAGTCGCATCACATGAGCATCCCCACTCATTGCACGAGCATAACCCATTGCCACCCCTGCAGTAGTTTGCACTGAATTGACCTGAGCCACACCATTTGGCACGACAGAGACCCCCGCTTTGTATTTCACAATAATTTGGTTAATGAGTGGGTTATTGTTAGGAATTATGGTGACGAGCGGGTTTTGTCTCGATGCCTCTGTTTGTGGCTGAGAGGCAAAGACCGCTGGCGAATTGGTTGCGATCGAAGCACCGGTTAAGGCGGCAACGAGAACGAACCGTGATGTAAGTTGTGATGTCTTTTTTAACATTTTTCTCCTTTATCTACTTCAAAACTGGCTTATCTGCGATTTGTAGTAGTTATACCAAAGACCAAAATTTCGTGTCTTGTCGTTATGAGGTGGCCTTAGACCATTATAAGACTAAGAATTTAATTGTTTTTCAATTAGATATCATTTCGATAAAACTGTCAATATTTATGAGTTTGCACTCATATTTTGAGGTGATTTCATCGCCGCCCCAGCCACACCAACGGCAGATACGCCCTCGGCCCAGACTGCTGCGGCGTGGCTCTGGGGTCTTCGCCGATTAAAATATACCCTGGCTCAAACTGTGTTGTCAATGACTCACCCTTCGGGTCAGACAACACCAACTCTGCCACCTCCACCACCGATGACAAGTTAGCATCTGCCGCCACCTCGTAGTCAATCAGCAAGACCTCACCTTCGCCTGCCGCCAAATCATTGCCACTCAGGTTATAGAGCAAGACCTTCACCTTGGCCTGTGCCGCATCGCTCAGGTCTTCGACCCAGCTCGGCGGCTCAAATGTCGCCGTCCGGTTGCCCTTGCGCGCCCCGGTCAGCTTCACGCCATGACTTGCGTCATACCTCAAGTCAAGCTGGAGCGCCGCCACCGCGTCGCTGTTCGTCAAGGTCACTGTGAGTGTGCCCTTGCTGCCGGGCTGGGCCGCCACTTTGGCGATGTAAAGCGTGTTCATACCCGTTTCGGCACTCGTCTTGGCTTGGGTGCTGTTGCCTGCCTCAATCTTCGCCGCCGCCGTCGCTGGCAGGCCCAACATCAAACGCACTTGAGTAACGAGGTCGACAATGTTCCATACCCCGTCGCTGTTCAGGTCGGCCCGTTGCCAAAATTCGGTCGGGTAAAGCGCCGTGTTGGGGCGCTGTGGGCTGAGCACCATATTGCGCAAGATCGTCAAGTCCAGCACATCCACCTTGACATCGCTGTTGATGTCGCCGCGCCGCAAGGCGGTGATGGCGAAGCGTGGGTTGGGGTTGGCGAAATCGAACGGGATGGACGACCCAGACGGGCCAGCCAGCACCACATTGCTAAAGTTGAGCGGCACGCTGATGCCGGCTGTGCCGGTGATGTTGACATCGAAGAGCAGGTCAAGGATCGAGCCTGTACCAGTGCCGATATTGGCCCCGCTCTCGGAGTAGAGCAAGACCGTCATGGTCGCCATGCCAGAGGCCTGCACCGTGTTCGAGATCACCCTGAAGCCGTTGGTGCGGCTGGTGGTGCGCA
>CAMDWA010000215.1 GCA_945877855.1 Thermoflexus hugenholtzii JAD2
ACATCACAACCTATTTCGAAAATGGGATATGACTCACCATTGCTACCTCGGTCTTGTGCGTTAGTCCTTCTATCTTAGCAGTTCTATGAAGTTTCTCCACCTTGCTGGACGCGAACCCTCAGAGCCGCGTCTATGTATTTCGAAATGACGGTTCCGCTATTCTGACGAAAATTTGCTTTTAAATTCGGCGCGACAGCAAGGTTGATACCTCACCCAAGCCCAATAATTTGCCCAACACAAAATAGATGGCGGCCCCAATGACCCCAGCGCCAATAACCACGACGGCATGAGCAAGCAACCCAACGTTGCCAAAATAATATTGCAACGCCGACATGCTGGCATATACACCAACTCCCATTCCTAATGAAGCCGCAACTACTTTGAGCGTAAAATGACCCAAGCCAAATGAACGTAACCCGTTGATTTGACGCGACAAGAAAAAGCCCATCAGCAAGGCATCAAAACCTGTTTTGAGCGAATTGGCCAAAACCAGATCGGCGAGACTAAAGGGGCGTAGGTTATTTGCATTCAGCCATACTTGCCCCCCCACCAATAATAAATAGAACACATTAGATGCCAAACCGATGAGGGTGGGCGTATGGGTGTTGCGGCGGGCATAAAAGGCAAAGATAAGGGGTTGGTCGATGGCCGCAAATAATAACCCGGGAACCGCCGCTTGTAATGATAGGGCCGTATAAGCCGTGCTGGCTGCCCTAAACGCTCCCCGCTCAAATAGCAATCCCACGACGGGTAAGGCTAACGCATAAAGCCCGACCGAAGCTGGAATAATGAGCACAAGCACCAAACGTAACCCCTGAGCGAGTGTGGCATTAAATGAAACACTGTTTTGGGTGGCACGGTTTTCAGCCATTGCGGGGGTGTCGTTGCTGTTGTGCGAGGCCGGTGAAATGGCGGATAGGGCAGGCAAAATGGCCGCCGACACCGCCGATGCGATCATGCCTAGCGGAAATTGCACCACTTGCGCGGCATAGCGCATGGTCGCTGGGCCTTCAGGGCTGATCCGGCTGGCGACAATGAAGCTAATTTGCACCCCAATTTGCGCCAAAATTAGCCCGCCCGCCACCGGTAAATAGAGCCGCACAATTTGCAGCAGGCCGGGATGCCGCCAATTGAGGGATAGCCGAATGGGAATGCCGCGTAATCCCCAAATCTGCAATAGCATTTGCATGATGCTACCGACGAGCAGCCCAATTGCCAAGGCGTTAATGCCAAGCCAGCCCTCAAATAACACAACACACACAATCATGCTAATGTTAAATAAAGCGGCAGTGAAGGCGGTGATGGCAAAACGCCGCCGCGCATGAAGGGCAGCCGCGAAAATGCCGCTGAGGTTGAGGAAAAGTATCGCTGGAATGGTGATGCGTAACAGCCCTGCGACAACCGCAACATCTTGATTTACCCCACCCGTAATAAATGCGGCGATGGGTTGCGCAAAGACCCATAACAATGTGATGATGAGGAAAAGAAACAGCAGGGTGATACCGATCAGCGAGCCGAGTAAACGCCCTAAAGATTCGCGTTGCTTGAGGTTTGAATCATCGGTGAGGGTGGCGCTAAAGGTTGGCACTAATGCCGAGCTGAGCATGCCGCCAGCCAAAAGGTCATTAAATTGGGTGGGTAAATTTGAGGCGAGTTCAAACGCACTTGCGGCTTGACCATTACCAAAAAAATAAGATTTGACAATATCACGTACTAACCCAATTACACGGCTGCTAAGATTGCCGAATGATGTGATTGTGGCGGCGCGGGCGATGGAGCGTGGCGTATCCAATGAGGTGTAAGGAAAGGATGAAGGGTAAAGGGTGAAGGATGAAACCTTTTTCATCCTTCACCCTTCATCCTTATTTTTTGTAGCATCCCACAATGACATTGCGGGGGATGGTGGTGGTGCTGCCGTCAGATTTAACGACGTGGATGGTGAATAAATAATAACCCTTGGCATCTTCCATGCTAAAGGCAAATTGACCGCTGGGGATTTGTAATGGCATACGACGATTATTGGCGGTGGCTGGTTGAATTTTACCCAGATCACCGGCTTTGCAGTCGCTAAAAATCCCGGGGCCATCAAACGAAGTAATTTCTAATTCGAGCGATTTTGCGCCATTGACTTCCCAAACTAACGTCGAATTTTTCGGTTCGTTATACCCCAATGGCACATCTCCAATGTCATTGCGCGGGGCAAAGGTCATATTTTGGCTATAGGGCAACAAGGCCGAGGGCGGGAGCGATAGTGCCGGTGGTGGGGGTGCTGGCGGAAGCGGAGCCGCAGCCGCAGGCGGGGCCGTTGGCAATATGGTCGGCGGGCGGGTTGGGGCGGCGGTGGGGGCGGGTGGTGGGGTGGGGATGGCAGGCACTTTGACGCTAGCCGCATCGCCATTAAATTTCACCAATTCGGCCACAACCCAGCCCTGGTTATTTGGCGCATCTTTGAATTCAATTTGCCACCATGTCGCATCGGCATTTTTGCCGGTTACATTGGCTTTGGCATTTTGGTCGAGTTTGCCCACGCGGTCATAGTTGGTGCCCGGCCCACTGCGCACATTCGCAAATTCATTGGTGATGACGACTTCGTTGGTCTTTGGTTTTTCGGGCGCAGATGTAGGGGCGACAGTTGGAACCGCTGCAGATGTGGCGGCAGCGGCGGGGGTGGGTTGGGCAATGGATGCGGGTGCAGCAGTGGTTGCGGCAGGGGCTGGCGCCGGTGCATTGGCGGCTGGGGCGCTGGCTTGGGCGTTTACAATGACAGAGGTTTGTACAACTTGTTCGCCTTTGTCATTTAACCCTTTAATTTGCACAATTTGCACCCCGCCTTGTTCTGGGGTCCAAGGCACTGAAACTTGAAATTCATTGGGGGTGATGGTTTGGTTGACCGTTGCATATTTATTGCCATTTACAAACACGTCAACCGATTTCACATTGCTGCCGCTCACCTTGCCCGAAATTTGGGTAGGTTTACCCGCGGCAAGTGCGGTGGCTGGGTCGGGGGCAGTGATGATGGCAGCCGGTGGCACAGCTGGCGTGGCTGGGCTGCATGCGCTTAGAATAAGCAGGACGACGATAAAAAAAACACCGAATAAATGCGAGGTGTTGCGGTTTTGATCGATAAGTTGCAATTTCATTTTCTTTACAAAAACAGATTCTGGGTGTTATCTAAAAATAGCGCTAAGGCTTTTATGTTTTTTAGCTTAAAAGATATAAACCCACTGGAACCCCTTAATTTTAGCATGTAGGCGCAATTAACTTGGCCGTAATAGCCCGGATGTCATCCACAATATAGTCGGGTGTAATGGGGCCATTTTCGGCTTCGGCGCGGTTGCTAATGCCGGTTAACACCATGATTGTGCATAACCCTGCGCGTTGGCCCCCTAAAATATCGGTATCGAGGCGATCACCAATGACGGCGGTGTTGGCTGGCGTGCCGCCCATACGTTGCATGGCCTGCACTTGCATTTCTGGCTCTGGCTTGCCGATGATGAGGGGCGCAACCCCAGTCGCCAGACGCAATGCTTCGAGCAATGCGCCATTGCCCGGGATCACACCCCGCTCACCCGGAAAAGTAAGATCGGGGTTGGTGCCGATAAACAGCGCCCCAGCGCGGATGAGCAAACAGGCCTCTGCCAATTTTTCATAAGTGAGATGTCCGACAATGCCACCCATCACCACACAATTGGCGGTTTGGGCCTCGGCTTCGCTAACCACGATCAGCCCTGTGGCCCTTAATTCGCTGGCCAAGCTGGGGCTGCCGACCACATAGATGCGGGCATCGGGTTTGTGAATAGATAAATAGTGCGCCGACGCTTGGGGCGTGGTCAAAATTTCATCATGCGTGACGCTTACGCCATGTTTGGCTAATTTTGCGACATATTCATCGCCGGTTTTGCCGGCGTTGTTGGTTGCCATCACAAATTTGATATTGCGGGCGCGTAGCGTGGCAAAAAAGTCGATCAGGCCCGGCAGCGCTTTGTCGCCGTGCCACAGTACCCCATCCATATCGATAATTAGGTTTTGGATGGCTGAAAATTCAATCTTCATTAGGGTGATGAGTATAGCGATAAATTATGTCCGCTGCCACAACTGAATCGGCAGCGCCAAAGCCTGATCACGCGGGTTTTCGCCACGTTTGCGGCTAAAGCTAATCTGCAAATCGGTTTTGGCACGCGTGATGCCGACATAGAGCAGCCGCAGCCGCTCTGAAATATATTCGAGACGCGCCTCGCGGATGAGCATTTCGGGCGATGGTAGTGTAAAAGGTTCACCCGGCGTTTGTTTCGCCAAGGCCTCCAATTCTTTACGGGCTTCGGTGGCGGGGTCACGCCCACCCAAAAACCATAATTGCCCGCGCCAATCATTGCTGCTGGTATCGTGTGGGTATTCTTGCATATCGACGCTGGTCAAATACACACGATCCCATTCTAGGCCTTTGGCTTTGTGCATGGTGGTAACGGTAATGAGGCCGGGCACGGGCGCAAAGCCCGACTCGATGAGCGAATTGCTTAGATATTTTTTGCGGTTGTTGGCAATTTCTTCGAGTTGCAGCGCTAAATCGCCCAATTGGGCCGATGGGTTAATCGAGGCGTACCGCCGCATACTAACGGCCAAGCTGTGGGCAATGGCAAGATCATTCTCATGCGAGGCACTCAAGGCATCGTTTTCGCTGCGATTGTGGCTCGTTGTGCCAATCTCTCTGCGGGTGAGCAAATCTTGGGCAATCGTTAACATCAGTTGGTCGATGGGCAACACACTGGCCCGCACCCATTTTGCGGCGCGTTCGGCCAAAATGCCAAGGTCGGCCAGCTCTTTGTCGGTGACGGTCACTTTGTCTGAAATGGCTGGCTCTTTAAGCGGTGATGGAAAAAGCAGCCTTTCGATTTTGGCGCTGCGTAAGAGCGTCTTTAAGCGTTTGTCGGCGGCCTCGTTGCCCCGCGCCACCCCAATATTCAGCGCAATCAAGGCTTCGCGTAGCTCAATCAAGGTGTTGACATTGGTCGGGGTGCTGCAAAATTTGACGGCCTTGGCCAGCACATCGGCCACATTGCGCACGGCTTGCGAATTTTTTAATTGGTCTTGAAAGATCGGCTGGCCGGGCGAATGTTTGGCTTCGAGATCAGCCAGCGCCGCTACAATTTGATCACCAAAGGCATTGGTGGGCACGAGAATGGCGCAAGTTGGCAAAGCGCCTGCTGTGCCGTCGTTATTTGCCGCGATGCGCTGCCGATGGCGCAAGATAAAGCGGATGGCACTCAGGGCCGTCTTATCACT
>CAMDWA010000216.1 GCA_945877855.1 Thermoflexus hugenholtzii JAD2
AATAGTTTTATTTAAGGGTGAGAGGTTTCTTTCACGCTGGCTTTTGCTTGCCTCGGTTTCGAAGTGGGCTTTATTTGCCACTCGCTCAGGTTATTTTGTCAAATCTTTTTTAGACTAAACTACTGTGATACATAATTTACGAATTAAACCGCGACTCTTTTGAGAACCGTAGTTGTAGGCCCAATCGAGCAAGTAAAACAAATTTTCGTCGAAATCACTATATGACCTTTGGTAGCGTGGGCAAAGCCCACGCTACCAAAGGTCATATAGTGATTTCGACATTACATCTTTTTGGGAAGGACGCAGACCTATGTGTTTCAAAATGGATAAGGTTGATCAATCAACCAATCAACCAACGACGTCGTCTTCACCAAGCGGTGATGATATGGTTACATGCGTGCCATCCGACTTCACCGCGTTTTCGCCCGACTGTGCCAAACGCCGCCCACGCACTTTGTTGGGTTGGGCCGACCATACCGGTTGGGTAATACGGGCTGTGGTGTTTTTGACCATCAGCATATTGGTGGTCACATAAACAAACCCTAAGGTATCAAGGGCTGGCTGCACCCAGCTTAAATAGCTGGGCAATGAACAATAAACGGGTTTTTCACTTTTGTTGCCAGCCGGCAATAACTGATTAATCGCATATAACATTGCAGGCAAAACGATTGTTTCTAAATCAAGGTCTGGCTTAAACAACACCTGCATCCCGATGCCACGCCGACCTTGCCGAAATGATAAATACCCAATCATCTCTTGGTCTTGCAACACCACAAACCCACGATCTGATCGATGCGCGATGCGCGAAAGATCAGCCGCGAGGTCGGTGCGTTGCAAGATTTTAGGCACGACCCGCATCGCTAAAATTTTGATCGCTGGGTCGTCGCTTTTTTCAGCTTCGCGCACCGTTGCCGCACACGACAAGTCATTTGCAACAGCCAATTTGGTCAGTTTGCACACATTTTGATGAATCGCATTCGAAAAACCCGCGCGCGCCAACGATTCATGCTCATTGCTGCTGGCCGGAACCTCAGCCAAAACAACATGGCAACCTTTCTCGCCCGCGTGCATCACAAAAGCCTCGGCTAGCTCGGCCCATGTCTCGATCATGTCTTCATCATCGGGTTTGGGGGCCATAAACTCAATCACACCGGCGTTGCCAGCCACATCCATGATGCCAAAGGCATTACATTTGCCGTGCTCATCGTGGCTTACTAACGCCACATTGCGATCATACCCAGCCGATAAATAAGAGCGCAGGGCGTCGATAAGTGTATTAATCCCTTCTACCGCAACCGTTTCGTATGCCAACGGATGCCCTGATGCACTCAGGCGCTGCACAGTGGTAATGTCTCGGATATCAAAAAACTTAACCAAAATCTAATGAAATTCTACCATTCAGTGGGGTATAGTTTGCATAGTGAATAATAGATAGTGATCGTAGATAGTTAAACACTATCTACGATCACTATCTATTATTCACTTCTTGCTATGGCATACAAAGATTTTTACAAGACCCTCGGTGTTGCGCGAGATGCGTCAGCCGAAGACATAAAAAAAGCGTTCCGCAAACTCGCTCGACAATATCATCCCGATACCAACCCGGGTGATAAAAAATCTGAGGAGAAATTTAAAGAGGTCAACGAAGCCTATGAAGTGCTAAGTGACCCGCAAAAACGCAAGCTTTATGACAACGCTGGTGCAAATTATGAGCAATACCGCCGCGCCGGTGGCAATGCCCAAGATTTTGATTGGAGCAAATTTGCACCCGGTGGTGGGTTTGGCGGCTTTGGGCAAGGCGACGGTCGCCGCCAAGCCAGCAATATGGATTTTTCGGATTTGATCGAGCAATTGCTAGGCCGACGTGGCGGTGGGATGCCCGGCTTTGGGCAAGGCTTTGGCGGGGCAGGCCAAGCCAGCCAAGCCTCGGCAGATATTGAACAGCCCGTCGAAATTTCGTTACAAGAAGCCTATCGCGGCGCCACCCGCATCTTAAGCAAAGCCGGACAAGATTTTGAAGTAACCATTCCGGCGGGGGTAAAAACCGGCTCGAAAGTGCGGGTGCGTGGGCAAGGCAAACGCAGCACCCAAGGCATGGGTGATTTATATTTGGTGATTGAGGTCAAACCCGATGCCCAATATGAACGTAAAGACGATGATTTGTATGTCGAGCTAAAGGTCGATTGCTTTACCGCCATGTTGGGGGGCGAAGTGGTGGCCCCAACCATGGCCGGTAGTTTGGTCGTCAAAGTGCCGGCTGGCACGTCATCGGGCAAAATGATTCGCTTGCGCAACAAGGGCATGCCCAAACTCAGCGCCAAAGACGAATTTGGCGACCTCTATCTCAAGGTCATGATCACTGTGCCAACCCACATCGATGACAATCAACGCCATAGCCTTGAGCAAATTGCGCAAAGCCTTGTAAGGTAAGGATGAAGGGTGAAGGATGAAGGATGAAATAGCTCCCTTCATCCTTCATCCTTTACCCTTCACCCTTCACCCTTATCTAAATAGGCAATTGCACGTTTTAACACTTCGCGGTTTTCGTCATAAGTGATCAATTTTTGCCCCTGACGCGCCGTTACCCAGCGATAAGCACGCACCTCTTTTTCCTGCACCTTCACTTTAGGGTTGCTCACGCTACCGATCCAGTAACGAACACCTTTCAGCCCCATCCCATTCGGGCGCATATACGATTCATCAAAGTAAATACTGGCGTCAATAATCACCCCTTCGATGCCCGTTTCCTCGGTAAATTCTCGCATCGCGGCTTGCATCCCACTCTCATCAGCCTCGGCGTGTCCTTTTGGAAAAGCCCAATGTTCGCCAAAACGATGCTGAATAAGTAAAAATTTAATTGTGCCACTTTCTCGATCACGGCAAATGGGAATAATGCCAAAAGACTGATCGGTGCGTAAATCTGAAATAAGTTCTTTAATCTGCTCTGCCATTGCGTTTGTTCGTTAACATCAAACGATCGGTTAACAAACCAAGATTTTAACCTAAACCACGATGTACTAATGGGTTTTATCGGTATTTCGTCAACTTTTACTGTTGCAAATTCCTAAAAAATAAAAAGCCGAATTCACTATCTCCCCTTCCCAGCCTGCCCCGAAAACAGGGCAGGAGTAACATCCCCCTCCCGAATACGGGAGGGGTTGGGGGAGGGGCAACTCAAAATCTGCTCTAACAACGCAACAATCATTAAACTACAATATTACAGTTATAGCCGCTGTAAAAACCGCCAAAAGTTTATGAATAAATTACACCTCACACGCCGAAAAGCAATCATTGCAGGTCTACTCATTCCCAGCCTTTCATACACCGTTTTAAAAGGATCGGAACTGGCGGCTGACCCAAGCGCCGAAAAAGATTGTGGTTGTGCACCACTTGAGGGCAACAATGAGCCAACCTGTGATGCCCCGGCTGGTTCAGCAACAACCGCAACCGCTTTGGCATGGAAACAACAAGGCGGCACGATTAACGATGCCAGTTGTGTCAACCGCACCGCCGTGCATGGCATTGTGCAAGTTAAAACCGAAGACGACATTCGGGCTGCCTTGCGATATGCCGCAGAAAAGCAACTGAAAGTGTCGATTGCGGCAGTGCGGCACAGCATGGGCGGTCATGCCTTCCATCGCAATGGCGTGGTGCTCGATATGATGCAATTTAACAACATGAGCCTTGACACGCCCAACAAATTGCTCACGGTGCAAAGCGGGGCCACTTGGCACAACATTCAAAATTTTATTCACCCCAACTATGCGGTCAAAGCCATGCAATCGAGCGATATTTTCTCAGTCGGCGGCTCGGTGTCGGTCAATGCGCATGGCATGGATCATCAAGTAGGGGCGGTTGGCCGCACCATTCGCTCGATGCGCGTGATGTTGCCAGACGGCTCGATTAAAACCGCCAGCCGCAACGAAAACCCCGAATTGTTCAACCTCGTGCTGGGCGGTTATGGCTTATTCGGCATTTTGCTCGATGTCGTGTTAGAAATCACCAACAACACCATTTACCAAGCCAAACGCCGCTATATTAATGTGCAAGATTTTCCGGCGTTGTTTCAAAGCGAAATTGTTAACGACAAAAAGCTCGGTCTATTTTATGGGCATTTGTCAACCTCGCCCGGCTCGCTTTTGCGTGAAATGATTTTATATTTATATGAGGAACAAAACATCGGCGCAGCGGATATTCCGCCTTTGCCTAATGTGTCGGGCGAGAAACTACGCCGTTTCACGCTCAATTTCGCCAAACTTGGCCCCATCCCGGCCCGCCTAAAATGGTTTGCCGAGAAAAATATTGAGCCACATATGGAAACCTGCTCAGTGAAACCGCGCAGCCAAGCGCTGACCGATGGCGAAGCGTGTTTGGTGGCCCGCAACGAACCGATGCACGACTCGGTCAATTACCTAAAAAACAACCTTAAGGGCGAAACCGATATTTTGCATGAATATTTCATCCCGCGTGACCGGCTCATTGCCTTCGTCGATGGCCTGCGCGAGGTTGTGATTCGCCACTCGGTCAATTTGCTCAATGCCTCGGTGCGGGTGGTGCATCAAGAAGATAACTTCCTCAGTTACGCCCCGCAAGATGCATTTTCGATTGTGCTGTATATTAATCAGCAAACCGATGACGCCGGGCACGCCAAAATGCGCTTGGTCACCGGTGAATTAATCGATCTGGCGACGCGGCTGGGGGGGCGATTTTTCTTACCCTATCAATTACACTACACCCCACAACAACTCGAAGCCTCATACCCTCAAATTCGCCAGTTTTTTGCCGCCAAGCAAAAATATGACCCGCAAGGCCTGCTGACAAACACATGGTATGAAAAGTATCGTAGCATATAGATGCCACAAGCTGAAACTAAAATTTTCGCCGATTTCACGATCTATCGCCCACAGCGTAGGTGTGGGCGATAGATCGTGAAATCGGCCCTTCATCTTTTAGGAAGTTGCTTTAGCGATCTCGGCATGATGTCTTTAAGCGATTAAACCTTCGCCAACATCTCACGGATGACGGCATTACGCGGGGCATCGAGAAAATCTTCAAACTCGAGCGTATAGCCTTCGGGGTCAAAGGCCATAAACCCGCGCACACCGATGGCATCATGTTGCTTGAGCGGCTTAAAAATCGTCACGCCATTGGCTTGCAAATGGGCATAAATGCCATCTAAATCGCTCACCACAAACCCAATGATGACGGGTTTAATCTCATTTGGCTTATGCGTGCCGTGTTCGCCATCGACC
>CAMDWA010000217.1 GCA_945877855.1 Thermoflexus hugenholtzii JAD2
CAGGCTCACCTGCACCTTGGCAGCAAGCCTATGACAAACAACGCGAATTTGACGAAACCCAAAAACCAAAACTTGACCTCATGGGCTTGGTGGCTGGGGCTTTAATTATGTTATTTGGCCCAGCCGGTGTATTGGTAATGTGGCAAACCCGTGGCAAAGACCCCAAAGTGGGCTTGATTGCTGACTATATCACCGAGCCACCTTCAGATATAACCCCCGGCGTGGCTGGCACATTGGTCGATGAAAAAGCAGATTTGCAAGATGTATTAGCAACTTTAATCGATTTGGCCCGTAAAGGGGTTATTACAATGCGCGAATCTAAAAAAGAAAAAAGTGGTTGGAGCAATAGCACCGATTGGCTGCTATCACTCGGCCCTAATTCGGGCAAAGCCCTATTGCCCCACGAAAAAAAAGTATTTGATGCGCTCCGGCTTGACAATGAAGAACGCGCCTTATCAAGCTTGAAAAATAAGTTTTTTGTCAATTTGGGCGGCATTAAAGACACACTTTACGAACAACTTGTCACGCAAAAGTTTTATAACGCCAAACCCGCTAGCACCCGCAACAAATATATTGCACTTGGCGTATTCACCTTGTTTTTAACCATTGTGTCGTGTGTTGGCAGCGCGGTGATACTCGATGGCAGCGAATATTTCGCTTGCGTGCCGATTGGTCTCGGGATCACAGGCATCTTAACCCTAATCGTCGCACAATCGATGCCACAAGCAACACGAGTGGGGGCCGAAGCGAAAATGAAAATGCGCGCATTCAAACGCTATCTCGAAAATATCGAGCGATATACCGATCTTAATACCGCCAAAGACCAATTCGACAAATTTTTGCCTTATGCCATTGCCTTTGGCCTAGAACGCAACTGGATCAAAAAATTTGCCGCTGTCGATGCCCCCATGCCGCCTTGGTATGTGCCCTATGATCCATATTACGGCTCATATCGACGTGGCGGCGTTTATGGCAATGCAGGTGGCCCGCGAAAATCGATGGAACATGGCAACGATTTACCCGATGTGAGCGACCGCGCCGAGCAACGTGGCGGCATTGGTGATCTCGATAAAGGTCTGACTGGCGGTTTAAATTCATTAAGTGCTGGCCTGACCAGCATGCTCAACACCGCATCTTCTACCTTTAGCAGCACACCTGCGCCGGTGGCTTCATCGGGCAGCAGCGGTGGCACAGGTTGGGGCGGCGGCAGCAGTGGTGGCGGTTGGAGCGGCGGTGGTAGCAGCGGTGGCGGCTCATCGGGCGGCGGCGGCGGCGGGTTTGGCTAGTCAAATAATTACGAATTACAAATTACAAATTACGAAGCTTATGGTTTTGCGCTTCGTAATTCGTAATTCGTAATTCGTAATTCGTAATTAAATTATGAATTCATCAAAATTAACAGGCTTTATTCTGATCGGCATTGGCGCAGCCATTGCATTATTAGCGGCGATCTGGGGATTAACCAACAGTGGGTTAGCCAGCAGTGCCCGCGTTCTCACCATCGCTATCGGCGTTATTCTCGGTTTGCCATTAGCTGGCTTTGGTCTTTATTTATTAAATAAAGGCGCAAACGAAGCCAGCGATGAGAAAACCATCGCCAAACAACGCAAATTACTCAATTTGGTCATGACCAAGGGCCAAGTCGATATTCGTGAAGTAGCGGTAGAGATGGATGTCGCCCGAGACGAGGCCCGCAACCTCATCAAAGATTTGGTAGGCAAGCAATTATTCAGCGGCTATATCGATTGGGATGCAGGTGTGCTCTATTCAGTCGATGCCTCGAAAATCAAAGACGGCAAATGCCCCAAATGTGGTGGCAAGCTTGAGTTGGCAGGCAAAGGCTTGGTCAAGTGCCCATATTGTGGCTCAGAAGTATTCCTTTCTTAATGGTTAATGATTAATGGTCAATGGTTAATGAATCACCATTGACCATTAATCATTAACCATTAACCATTAACCATTGTCTAGTTTTATTGTCATTGAGGGGCTTGACGGATCAGGCAAAACCGAGCTGAGCAAGCGCTTAGTCGCACATTTCAAAAATAATTTGGGCCATGCAAGTGTATTGCACACCTATGAGCCACATAATGATTATTGTGCTGGGGTCTTTATTCGGCAGGCTTTGCGCCGCGAAATCGTCGTGTCAGATCGAACGTTATTATTCGCTTATGCAGCCAACCGCGAAGACCATTTGCAGCGCGAAATATTGCCATTTTTGCAGCAACCCGAACACTTGGTGATTTGTGATCGCTACCGAATGTCATCTTTGGTCTACCAATCTACTGCCGAAATTTCGATGGATGAAATAATGTCAGTAAATCGTCAGGCACTCAAACCCGATTTAACGTTATTCTTAGATGTAAGCCCCGAAACCGCTCGGCAACGACGGCAAATTCGCGGCGGCATGGTCGAATTATTTGATGCTAAATCTGAAATGATGCGAGCCAAATATGAAAAAGCCATTACGTTTTTACAAATGAGCGGCGAGCGAATCGAACGTATTGATGCCAATGTTGGGATCGATCAAGTGCTGCAACAGGCAATTGACATAATTGCAATATCCTCAATAAATAATGGCAATTAAAGCAAATTTTGACCGAACTCACTAACACTTCTTAATAAGAAGTGTTAGTGAGTTCGGCATTACGTCTTTGGGAATACCCCAACTAAAAAGATTTCAAGATCAGTAAAACAAAATAAATAGGAGAAATAAATGAGTTTTCGAATAATTGATGTAATTGAATGGTCAGACCAAGGCCCCAATGATATTATGCAGCGTGTGCCTGAAGTTGGGCAAGGTGACATTCGCTATGGGTCGCAATTAATCGTGCGGCCTTCACAAGTTGCCATTTTTATTAAAGAAGGCAAGGCTTTGGACATTTTCACCGAAGGTCGTTACACGCTTGACCCCAAAAACTTACCGATCTTGACCGGTATTTTAAAACTGGCCACCAATAACAAAACACCCTTCCCAGCCGAGGTGTATTTTGTAACCACCAAAGATTTTATCGATATGAAGTGGGGCACCCCCGGCGAGATTACTGTGCCAGATAGCGTATTGGGCATGGTGCAACTCAAGGCTTTTGGCACCTATAGCATGTCGATCAAAGACCCACGCAGCTTTATCAACCAAATTGTGGGCGTGCAAGGGGCTTATAGCACCAATGATGTGGCGGGTTATTTGCGCGGCATCTTGCTCAGCGAGATCGCCGGTGTGTTTGGCGCGGCCATGAAAACCAAATCATTACTCGATTTGGCTGAACTACAACCCAAACTCGGCACCGACATTCAAGCCAAAGCGGCCGATGATTTTGACGCAGTTGGCATCAATCTCAAGAAAGTATATGTATCGGGTGTAGAACCAAGCGAAGCCGTGAAGCAAGCCATTGCGCAACGTGGTGCACTTGGTGCATTGGGTGTCAACTACATGCAATATCAGGCTGGGCAAGCCATGCGCGAGGCTGCTTCAAACCCCAGTGGTGGCGCAGCGGGCATCGGCGCTGGGCTAGGCGCTGGCATGGGGATTGGACAAGTGCTGGCACAAGCCATGAGTTCGGGCATGACACAACCCATGCCAACCGCCCCCACTGCTGCCGCCCAACCTGCTGGCACAGCCCCCACCACCAAAGCACAAATCCGCGATGCCCTCACCAAGTTAGACATTCGGCTCGCCAATGGCGAGATTAGCGAAACCCTTTACACCAAACTTTCAGGCAATCTTGAAAAAGCGCTCGAGAGCGCAGCAGAATAAAAAAGGGTTGCCCGCCTTTTCATGAGGTTTTCGCCGATCTCACTGTATTTCTGCCAAGCTATGCTTTGCAGAAATACAGTGAGATCAACATATCGCATTTTTGGAAAAGATTTAATTACTCGTTAATTTCTGCATGCACCACCTGTTCAAATTGTGCGCGGGTGAGGTGGGCTTGCAAAAGAACGCATCGTGCGGGTGGTGCAGCACAGATGTAACCTTGGGTGGCCTGAGGCACGTATACCGTTTTAGCTTTCGCGTGTCCGGCGGTTCGCAAACAACACCCCTGCCATCACCAACACACTACCGATCATCAACGGCCAAGTAATGCGTTCGCCAAGCACAAAAGTGCCAAGTATTAAACCCACAATCGTCACAACATAGGCCACCATGCCTGTGCGGCCCGGCCCCCACGATTTAAGCAAGTCGAAATAAAATAGATTTGCCATGCCCGAACCCAACAACCCCAACCACATAATGCCAAGCCAAGACAATGGCTGCGTTGGCAATTGAAACGAACTAAAGAGCAGCACAACCACCCAGCCATACACAGCGGCAATACCGGTTAGCGAGGCCGCTTGCACAATGGCATTTTGACGGTTTAACATACGACGCGCCAAAGCGGGTGATAGCGAATAGCACATCGCCGAAGCCAGCAAGGCAATCATGCCCCAAGTGTCATATTTAATGCTGCTGTCGAGCATATTGCTGCCCATGATGAGCAAAATGCCGCTAAAGCCCAACAATGCCCCCAACACTTTTTGGGTCGTCAAGGCCTCATCTCGAAAAATAAGCGATGTGCTCGCCAAAACAAACAAAGGCGAACTGGCATTAATAATCGAGCTAATATTGGTATCAACCCGCGTCACCCCCCAACTGTTTAAAAAAGTGGGGAGGGACATATAAAACAAACACAAAACAGCAAGGTTGCCCCACGTTTTTTTGTCACGCGGGAACGACAATTTTTGCGAACGCATAATGCTGGTCAAAAACAGACACGCGATCGTAAAACGAATGGCGACTATTGAAAAAGGCCCAATTTCGCGAAAGATGAGCTTTTGCCAAAAGAAAGTGGAACCCCAAAAGCATGCGACAGCGAAAAAATAAAACCAACTACGTAATGACGTTGTCATGGGCATTTTGCTAAAGGTGGGGCAAGTGCCCCGACTTTAGATAGTGCGCTCCAATGGGCACGTCATACAATGCGGGCCGCCATTGCCTTTGCGCAACTCATGCCCACGCACCCCAATGGCCTTGCCACCACGTTTTGCCACTTCATTCATCACATTGCCAGCCCACTCATACCCCACAATTTGGCGCGGGCCAGTCATCACAAAATTCACTGCGGCCCAGCCATCCGATTCGGTCACATGAATCATTTCGACCCCTTCATCTTGCAAAAAATCCATCATCATGCGCTCACGCACCTCGCCAGTTTCAAGATTTTTAATCAGCGCCGGCCCAATCTGCATCGCGCTTGGGTCAACAATGGCAAGGTCATGAT
>CAMDWA010000218.1 GCA_945877855.1 Thermoflexus hugenholtzii JAD2
ATTCACCGCCAGAAAATCACGTTGCTCGTGATAGCGGTCAATACGGCCTTCATTTAAGACCGCGTTAAATTGAACTTGCGCAACGCTCTCACCCCCTTTTTGTATTTGTTGGGTGACATTAAAACCCAATTCTGCGGCGGCTGGGATGGCTTGTGTGGCAATATCGGCCTGTGGCGCACGCAACACATCAATTTCTGACATTTGCGCCGGTGGCTTTGGCAATGCCAACCACTTATTTTTATAGGGGGTAAAAACGGTATAGGGTGCACCATGCCCCGTATGCAACTCGTCTGGCTCGTGAATGACGGCATCTTTAAACGTATTCACCGCAATCCCTTCGGCTTGCAAAGCCGCGATCACGCGAGCATTGCGTGCCCGTGCCAATGGCGTGTAATCGCGATTAAAACATAGCTCGGTTGCACGGCTGGCTTTGGCAATGGCAACCAACTCACGAACAGGGTCGCCCCGCCGCACAATTAAGCGCGAGCCACGATTACGCAAGCTTTTATCGAGGTCACGCAAACAATCGAGCATAAATTGCACCCGTGCAGGGGCGACATCTTTGCCCCGTAACAATTGCTCATCCAAAATAAAGACCGGGATAACATCGCCCCCACTTGCAGCAATGGCATGATTGAGGGCGGTGTTGTCAATGAGTCTAAGATCGCGGCGAAACCAATGAATTATCGACATGGCGATAGATTATCACAAGGACTTAAGAGCAGGCTAAAAAATTAAAACGATAGGATGTTATAGTTATATCGTCAACTTCGTCATGCTACGCCTACAACTTATCTTTAGTATTTTGGCAATCTGCTTTGCCATCAGCACCCCCATTTTTGAAAAACCGGATGAGGAAACGCATTTTGCTTATGTGAAACATGTGGCGCTAACAGGTGAATTACCAACCTTAAACAACAGTGAACATAATGATTGGAAACAAGAAGGGGGGCAACCTCCGCTTTATTATTGGCTGGCATCGGGGCTAGCGCGTTGGTTTGATCTTACAAACTTCGAGCGTCAACTCGAACCCAATGCCAACCCGATTAACGACCCTTATGCCCCCAACAATAAAAACAAGCTCATTATTACACCCGAAAAGCGCTTTCCCAATTACACCGGTGCGACTTTAGCGGCATTTATCTTGCGTTTACTCGGCATTTTGCCAGCGTGGGTTACGATTTATAGCAGTTACCGCATTGCGAAAAGCATCACCAACCCACCTAACGCGCCCTCAAACGATACATCAACCCTGCCCATACTTACCGCATCATTGGTGGCCTTTAACCCCATGTTCTTATTCATTAGCACCTCGGTCAGCAACGATGGCTTGGTGATCGCCCTAAGCAGCGTTGGATTATGGGGCATTTGCCATTGGCTAACCCAACCTTCAACACAAAAGGCCGCGCAACTTGTTTTATTGGGGGGTGTTATTGGGTTTGCTAGCATCACAAAATTAAGCGGGGTTATGTTATTACCCATCGGCGTCATTGCCATTGCCACAAAGTTTGTTTTACAACAACCTCATTTTTTGCCAAACAAAAGCAGCTTGGCAAAAATATGGTTAAATGCGCTGGCGCTTATTTTGCCTTGGTTAACCATTGCCGGATGGTGGTATCTGCGCAATATTGCGTTATATGGCGATTTCACCAGCACCAGCGCATTTGCCAGTGTAGCCGGTGTGCGCAATTTATCGCTGGCCGAGGCCTTGGCCGAATGGCAAGGCTTCCGTTGGTCATATATTGCACTTTTCGGGCAAGTCAATATTCCGGCTCCCGATCTCAGCTACCCCTTATTCGATATTTGGCTTATTGCCTGCGCCGTCGGATTAATTATCGAAATATATCGTTGGCGTAGCCACAACAACGCTGTATTGACACAACCCCAGCTTGTTTTAGGCTTATTCGCCCTCCATATTATCATCATCCTCATCGGCATTTTGCGCTGGACCATGATGACCCCCGCCTCTCAAGGCCGATTATTGTTCCCAAGTATTGCGAGTTTGTCGCTGTTATTTGCCATTGGTTGGTGGCGTTTTTGCAAAAATATACCTTGGCTAAAGACGGCGTTATTTTTGCCGAGTGCCGCCCAATGTGCACTTTGCTGGTGGATGGCGCTGATCGTGATGCCATTCACCTATACCCCAAAACTGTTGCCGCCCACAAACGCCCCAACCCAACCTTGCATTTTGCGTTTTGCACCACTTGTCGATGTAGCTTGCCCCACGTTTGCCCGAGTTACCCCCGACCGCCTACAAATAAACACCCATATGCGTGCCAGCGCCAGCACCGGCACCAATTATCTTTTAACCACCCGCCTGATGAACGATGATCAAGAAATCGCAAAAATCACAACTTATACTGGTGGCGGCTTAATCCCCAGCACCCAATGGCATATTGCTGATCGTTGGCTCGAAACCATTGAATTTCGGGTTCCGCCAACCCTGACCGTGCCGCTCAAAGTCGCTTTTTCACTGAATGATCAAGAACGCAGCGGTTTACCCATCTTTTATGATGTTGCTCACCCTGCGCTAAAACAACCCACTCTTGGCAAACTTGAAATCGGCGAGCTTGCTGCCGCGCAAGTGTCGCCGTTACAACGTGGGCAACCCTTACGGGTCACGCTAACATGGCGCGCCACGACCCAACCCCCAAAAGACTATAACGTATTTTTACAATTGGTTGATAAAAACAACAAAATCGTGGCCCAGCGTGATGGACCACCCGCCAACGGTTTTCTGCCCACCACCCACTGGCAAGCGCCGCTTATCTTCGATGAACAACGCGATATTACAATTCCAAACGATTTAGCCCTCGGCAGTTATCAATTACGTATCGGCATGTATGACCTACAAACAGGGGCACGTATCGGCATTCAAAATACAGTGGGCGAATGGCAGCCCGATGCCGCCTTAGTCATCACAACCTTACAACTAACACATTAACTTAGGTTTGCCCAATCTTTGTCGAAGCTTTATGAGCATTCACTATGTTAAAATTAACGTATACTTTAAGTTTGGGTTTTAGTCGGTAAAAACAGCACTGGCCCAAGGTTTTTATATATCAGATAAATAATTTTCATCGAAATAAGGAGGATTTATCAAAAAATATGGAAGGATTAATGACTATTGTAAAAGAAGGATGGCGTTATAAGGGAGCCGGAAACGTCATGTGGATGGCCCATCGCATCAGCGGGTTAGGCATTATGTTTTTTCTCATACTGCACGTGTTTGGCATGAGCATGTCATTCTTTAACCCGGCATTACACGAAATAATGCTTGAAACCTATAAAACACCCTTGTTTGCCGTTGGTGAACTGGGCCTAGCCGCTTGCTTGGTGTTTCACTCAATCAACGGAACTCGAATTGCGTTGTTAGAACTTCGCCCAGAATGGTGGCTACAACAAAAGAAAGCGACTCAATATAGCTTGGTTGCCACCGTCGTTATTGGCGTGCCCATGATTTTGATCATGGCAATGGCCTCCATCAATCATTTTGTTAAATAAAAGAGGTATTTTCTCAATCATGTGTGGCAAAACCAATTTTTGCCTAAATCAGACTATCTTCATCCTCCCGGAGATGAAAATAATGTGATTTAGGCGTTACTTTTTGTTAATTGCCACTGTCTATTGATGAAGATACGAAAATCGCAAGCGCAAAATGCTAACAATCTCAACTTAGCACTTAGCACTTAACACTAAATCATGACAACTCAACCTCTTGGCCGCACTATTCGCACAGTTAAGCCCATTCCGCAAGCCCGCAACAATTTTGAGCGCACAATGTGGTTATTCATGCGCTACAGTGGTTTGGCCCTCACTTTACTAGCCCTCACCCATTTTGGCTATCAACACATCATCGTCGGCACACAAAATATCACCACCGCCCAAACCGTTAACAATTGGGGGGAGGCAGGCAAATCCATCAATTTGGGGCAATTTGCATGGCGGGCTTATTACATGGCTATCCTTGGCTTGGCCATGTTACATGGTATGAATGGCGTACGCCAAATCGCTTGGGACTATATCGGCAATAATAAAACCGCATACACAGTGTTTATGGGTATTGTTGTACTTTTGTCCGTTATCGTCACCATTCTTGGCACATTAGCGCTTATTTTTGGCGCAACAGCAAAATAAATTTACAGTCTATGATTTACGATTGTATAGATCCCTCACAAGGGTAAAAATGAAGGAAATGCCGATGACACCATCTCAATTCAGATTTAGCCTGATTAGCCTGAACAGAAATCGTGTCATCGACGAAAACCAAATATCCAATCATGAATCGTGAATCGTAAATTACAAATCGTAAAAAAATAAACATGGCTCACTATCATCAATTTGATGCACTCGTCGTTGGTGCAGGCGGCGCCGGGTTAATGGCCGCACTTTATGCCAGCAAATCGGTCAAAACCGCCGTTATCAGCAAGTTGTATCCGACACGGTCACACACAGGTGCGGCCCAAGGCGGCATCAGCGCCGCCCTTGGCAATATTGAACAAGACAAATGGGAATGGCACGCCTACGATACCATCAAAGGCGGAGACTTTTTGTGTGACCAAGACGCCGTCGATATTCTTTGCAAAGATGCAATCGATGCCGTTATCGACCTAGAACACATGGGGCTGCCATTCGACCGCACCCCCGATGGCAAAATTAGCCAACGCCGCTTTGGCGGACATACCAACAACGAGACCAAGCAAGCTGTTCAACGGGCCTGCCATGCTGCCGACCGCACCGGCCACATGATCTTGCAAACACTGTACCAGAACTGTATTAAAAACGATGTCAAGTTTTTTGATGAATTTCAAATGATTGACATCATCATGGACGGCAACAAGTGCAATGGGATTGTGGCTGTTGAGTTGAGCACCGGCGAAACACACGTATTCCACAGCAAAGCCACCATGCTCGCCACCGGCGGTTTTGGCAAAATGTGGAAAATCACCTCCAACGCCCATTCGCTTACCGGCGATGGCCCAGCCATTTTGTTGCGCCGCAACCTCCCACTCGAAGACATGGAATTTTATCAATTCCACCCAACAGGCGTATATCGCATGGGCATTTTGTTGTCAGAGGCAGCTCGCGGCGAAGGTGCAGTGTTTATTAATGGCAAAGGCGAGCGCTTTATGGAGCACTATATGCCCACCCTAAAAGACTTGGCCCCGCGTGATATTTGCAGTCGTTGTATCTATCAAGAAGTGCAGTCAGGACGCGGAATCGATGGCAAAGACTTTGTTT
>CAMDWA010000219.1 GCA_945877855.1 Thermoflexus hugenholtzii JAD2
GGGCCAATATCATCCGCATCTCTATCCCACAGCACAAATTCTAAGTTTGATTCCCACGTGCGTGGCATACACGTAATCGATTTACCATCGACCCAATAAAAACAATTGGGCTTTGACGCCAATTCACCACTTTGAATGCGGGTCCAATCGCCCCAGCCAGTCGCATTGGCCTGAATGGCATATAGCCAACCGTCTGCGCCTGTCATGAAGCAAATCGCTGGATAAATTGTCATATTGGTATTGAGAAAACATTCGGGTGGTGATGACAAAATTCCATCTGGATTACGTTGCACTGGCAACCATTTGCTGCCATCGTAATAATCCATCCACAGCCGACCTTTATCGGCTGGTAGACTTGGGTCAGGGCGTTTTGAAAAACAAAACCTTTTGCCACCATAAGCCACACAACTTCGTTCAAGGGAATTTGCATATACATCAGCACGATCAAGATTAACCGCGAACGTATAGGCATAAAAGGTTAAAAATACCCCTAACGTAGTAACGAGCAACAAAATAGAGCGAATAGCCAAGTAAGTCATCGATTTGCCTTGTCTCCTTTTGCGATATATCAACAAATCAGCATGAGTGCATTCTGAGAGAATCTTTTGTTGAAAACAGATCGCTATCTCTATAAACATCGTTAGAGATAAGCTTAAATAAATAGTATACCAAGATTTCGCTTAAATTTAGTCATGAAAAGATGACAGTTTGTTGACAAAAGTAGAAAAGTAAACCAAGTTTTGACCAAACTCACTATCCCTTTGTGAAAAGATAGTGAGTTCGGCACATTACATCTTTGGGGAATACCCCAATTATTGAATATTGAGAAAATAGGTGCCTTCTCAATAAAATGGGGCAAATAAAACAAATTTTCGTCGAAATCACTATTTGTGAACAGGGGCTTTGTCCCTGTTCACAAAGGCCATATAGTGATTTCGACATTACACCTTTTGGGCTTACATCGAATTATTGAAAAGATACGAAAATAGTGAAAAAATAAAAATACGGTTAAGCCGGCTCAACCTCGTCGTCATCTTCCCAGCTAATAATCCATACACATAAACCTGCCAAACCGATGGTTGACAAGATCAGAAAAAACCATTGACCAGCATTAAGACCAACTTCACGCGCCGCAACAAGCAAAATGACAACCATGCCTATGGCTAAGAAAATCCATGATGCTAATTTGGGATGAGCATTGGCCCACAGGCGAATATTTGAAAGCATGTTGTGATTTTAACCTAAAATGTGTTTTATGTCTTCAGTATTAGACTCAGTCCTCAGTCCTGATTTTTTGTTTAGTCAGCATAGTCTGAATGATTATTTAGAATGCCCTAGACGGTTTTATTTACAATATATTGCAAAACAAGTATGGCCTTTGTTAGAAACAGGCTATGGCGGCATGGATGTATTGCAATATCGCGAGTATTTGCGTCAAGGAGTTAGGCTGCACCGCTGGATTGAACGCCATTGGCTGGGCATTAACCCAACGCTGAGACTAGCTGAGGCAAAAATGGCTAATTCGGCCAGCGAAATTGAGCTGCAAACATGGTGGGGGCGATTTCTTGACAGCGATTTTAGCGCATTGCCGGCCCAGCGCTTGCCCGAATTAGAGCTAGCGGCACAAATCGATGATTATCGTTTGTATGCCCGTTATGATTTATTGGCGATTGAGAAAGATCGAGCCGTGGTGGTAGATTGGAAAACCATTCGTTTTAATCGACCGCTCCCCCATCATTTTTGGCGCGACAGGCTACAAACACGGGTTTATTTATATGTCTTAGCAAGCGCCGGAGCACCCTTTAATGGTGGGCAACCCATCCCACCCGAAAATTGTAGTATGCGCTATTGGCTGGCCAATCAACCCTCTGACGATAATGATGAAAACGCCACTAGCGCTTCTGCATGGATTGATATAAACTATTCACAAGCCGAATTTGAAGCAGATGAACGCCGGTTGCGCACATTAGTTCAACACATTGCCCAGTGTAAACACGAAAACAAATTTGAAAAAACCGCCAATGAACACCGCTGCACTTTTTGCACCTTTCGCACACTATGTCATCGGCAAGGGTTACCTGACAGCGAATGGCCTGACGAAGACAAGGTAAGTCACCTTTTAACAGAAGATGTGCCTGAGCTAGAGTATTAGCTGGATAGTGCATCGGGTATGCTTAGGAGTGGTAAAAATGCCAATGCCGCTCGATTAATCATGCCTCAATGTTGCTATCGGCGGTAAAAATTGGAGAAAAATGAACGCTAACTTTTTAAATAAATTTTCGATTGCGCTTGCCTTTATATTGACAGCCTGCAATACAACCACTGCAACTGCTCCACCTTCGGCCCCACCTCCAACAACCCCAGCAAACATAACCGCCCCACCCGCCCCCAACGCCACAACTGCGCCAATTGTCGCCCCTCCGTCAAACGCAGCAAGCAGCGGCAGTGCGGTCACGCCTGTCAGCCCAACCGAGACCAATACGGCCCAGTCGGCAGGCGAATTGACGATTGTGGGCGACCGAGTGCAACAGATTGGGCGCGGAACATTAAAACAAGTTCAAATTTCACCCAACGGCAAAATTTTAGCCGCAGCCACTTCGCTTGGGGTGCAGTTATACGACGCGCAAACGTTGGCATTACAACGTGTATTTACGGCCTCGGTCGGCACATTAGCCGTAGCCTTTAGCCCAGATAACGCCAGTATTGCCGTCAATGATACCGAAGACACCATTTCAATTTATAACGTCAGCAGCGGCGCGCGCACACGTTCATTATCCATCGGCAATGACCCTGTCACAACCCTATCTTTTTTAAACGACCCCAACAAATTAATCGTCATTCAAGCTGGGGGCAAAACTGATATTTGGGATCTGACAACAGGCAAAGCCAGCGGCAAAACATTTACCATTACACGTGGCGAAGAATTGGGATTGCTATTGCGGGCAGTTTTTAGCGCCGATGGCAAACAAATGTATGTAAATAGCGCCGATAATACTTTACAAGCTTGGGATGTGGAACGCGGCAGCCAATATCGCGTGTTAAAAGGGCACGATGCCCCATCGACCAGCCTAGCGATTAGCCCCGATAGCAAATTATTGGCCTCGGCCAGTGATGACCATACGGTGCGAATTTGGGATGCCCAAACGGGCACCGCCTTAAAAACCCTCAAAAGCCACGCTACCACCCTCGAAGCAGTAGCATTTAGCCGCGATGGCAAATTGTTGGCCTCGGGCGATACCAATCATATTATTAAGCTATGGGATGTAGGCAGCGGGGCCTTAATGAGAACAATTACCGACACGCGCTTTATTAAAAGTTTATCGTTTAGTGTCGATGCCTCTCAATTAATTGTCGCCAATGCCAACGCGATTTCGCTATTTGATGTAAAAACAGGCAAATTAATTCGCGCTTCCGATGGTTTTCTCGAAGTGCCCGGCAATTTGGCATTTAGCAAAGATGGCAAATTATTAGCATATTCTGATGAAAGCGTCATGGTGGTGTGGCGCAATTGGGGTAGCAAGACCTTACAAAAAAGCGTTTTACGCGGTCACAGCAAACCCATCATCGCCGCAAGCATTTCGCCCGATGCCCAGTGGCTGGCCGCTTTGGCGGTCGATGGCGAAGGGTTGCTTTGGAATTTAAGTAGCCTAGATAAGTTACCCGTGCCAATTTCAGGCTTTACCAGTGGTATTTTAGGGCTGTCATTCTCACCCGATAGCAGCCAATTGCTGATTGCATCTTTGGATGAAGTGCAATTTTGGGATGTAAAAACCCAAAAACTGGCGCGAAAATTTACACAGCCCAATCAACAAGTGTCAGCCATAGCTTTTTCACCCATTGCCGCACATATGGTGAGCGCCATCGATAACACAAAAGTGCAAATCATGGATATAAACAGCCAAAAATTGTTGCGCGAACTCAGCGGCATTGCCGAACCCATTTATAGCTTAGTTTATAGTGCCGATGGATTGCGTGTCGCCGCAGGCAGTGAACTAGGTGGGGTGGTCGTTTGGAACGAAACAAGTGGCGATATGATAACCAAGATACCTGGATCGGGCAAAACAGTGCTTTCGATTGCATTTAGCCCCGATGGCAGCCTGATTGCAACCGGCGAAACCGAAGGCACTATTAAATTATGGCAAATGCCCACTGGCAAATTGCTCCGCGAACTAAATGGGCATATTAACGATATCGTCGAGGTACGTTTTAGCCCCGACAGCAAACAACTTGCTTCAGCCTCCGCCGACGGCACAGTACGTTTCTGGGATGTAAGATAAAAAGATAAAGGATGAAGGATGAAGGATGAAAAAATTCATCCTTCATCCTTCACCCTTTATCCTTTCCAATCACTCTTCGTCAAACCCGACCACACTCGAATCGCCGACATTAAAGCGGCGTGGGCGGCCAATCAGCACGGCATCGCGGCCAATGAGCGAATTGGCTAACACATGATCGCGCACCTCGGCCCCCGTATCGACAATACTGTCGCGAATCACGCTGTTCAAAATCATACAATTTTCGGCGATAGTGGCATTAGGGCCAATTACGCTGCGCTCAATTTTGGCGCTAGGATGAATATTAACCGGCGGCACAACCACAAGCCCATTGCGCTCCTGCCAGATGGCACTATTATCGTGCCCATGTTGCAGCAAATAGCGATTGGTTTCAAGCACCGTTTCAGGCTTGCCAGCATCTAACCACACATCAACCATTTGCGCCCGCAATTTCGCACCGCGCTCAATCATTAAATTAAAAGCATCGGCAAGAAAATACTCGCCTTTGGTTTTAATATCGCGCCGAATCAGATCAGCACAACATTGCATCAACATTTCGCAATCTTTAACAAAATACATGCCAATCACCACCAACTTATTGCTGGTATCGTTTGGCTTCTCGATAAAACGTGTAATAAAACCATTCTCATCGAGTTTTACCACCCCAAATCGGCGCGGGTCTTCGACCTCTTTGACATAAATAACCCCATCTGCATCGGTCTGCTCCAAGACCTTTAAATCGGCATCGGCCAAAGTATCGACAAACACAATAAAAGCGGGGCCAGAGCAATGATCACGCGCTAACAAAATAGCCGAGGCCTGCCCATTCAATTCTTTCTGCTCAACATAACGCCCGCGTATTTGCGGGTGGTCTTTCCACACATAATCAGCGATTTGATCG
>CAMDWA010000220.1 GCA_945877855.1 Thermoflexus hugenholtzii JAD2
ATACGCTCGTAAAAATCGCATGAGCGCTGTAGGTCTTTGTGATAGGTAAAAATAACATTGGCTTTTGGATGAAAATTTGACATAGCACTATTCTAGAGCACATTTTGCACCGCTCAGAAATCGGGTTTCTTGAAGAAACCCGATTTCTAATTGCGCGTAAACATCCCCAACGATATCAACTGATCAGCCGCGCCTGCCACTGCCCAACGTTGCCCAGTTTGCGGGTCATACACCCCCACAAACACGCGATACTCGCCACGCGGCAAAACCGACAGCCCACCCACCGTCAATCCATCACGCACCACTTCGCCATCAGACCACACCTCGCTGGGGTATGCGCCGCCACGCATCGGGCTGTCGATCTGCGCCACCAATTTGCCTTGCGCGTCGATCACATGCACAAACACGGTGGCGCGGGGCAAGGCATTTGCCTTGGCCTGCCACGTCAACGTCAGTGCTAGCGTATCGTTTAAAATCTGACGCTGACTGTCAATCAGATCAATCGCCCCTTTCGTGCCATTGGGCGCGGTTAATTGCGCTTGCGGCGCAGCCTTGCCAGCCATCAAAATAGGGTTTGGCCCCACCGCCACCGCCCCCACTTTGGGTGCGGCCTCGGGCGCAAGCAGGGTTTGGCGGGTTTGTGAATCGAGCCAATTGAGGCGAAAAGTGACGCGAGTGGCCTCGGCATCGCCGACCGACACAAACACGGTTTGGGCAAACGTGTCGCCCGCCCGCCAGCGGCTGCTGGGAAAGGTGCCATCGCCCGGATGCACTTGAGCACTGCGCCCCAACGATCGCCCATTCGCCTCAAACGCCTCGACATTCAGCACATAATCGGCGGTCACTGGCTTGATCACTCGCCAATACAGCGTGATGGGGGCAAATGCGCCCGCCGCGACTTTGGACTGCGGCTGGCTATAGCCCAACAGTTGAATGGCATCACCGAACACAAAGGGCTGCGCCACTTGCATCGTGGTCGGCAGAGCCACCGTATCCAGCAAAGTAGGCGGGCGATACATCGGCGCAAGCACCAAAAACGGGGTCATCAAGGCCGTCCACGCGATGCCAGCCGTCACATATAAAGTGCTGATGCGCCGCAACCAAGCCGGCAGCGCCGCCAACCCCGTCGCAATGAGCAAACACAAGGCGCTGAGGGCTGGCATGTAATAGCGCCCAATCATGATGGTGTAATCGGCATAATAAGCTGCCCGCACAAAAGGGGCCGCCACCACACAGGCCAAGCACAACCAAAGAATTTTGGATTTTAGATTTTGGATTTTAAATTTTCTCGCGCCACCTCTAAAATCCAAAATCAGCCCCAACAGGCACAGTCCCCAACCCAGCAACGCCGCGTGATACCAGCTATCGGGCAGGCTCATTTGGGCATGGCCCCAGCCAAACAACCCATAGGTGGTGCGAAAAATCATGGCGGGCAAATAGCTTTGCAAAGCCTCGACCAAGGCACGCAAACGATCGTAAGGGCGGGGTTGCTCGGCCACTGTGTGGGGGGCATAAGGGTTGAATGCGGTAATGATAAATTCGATGGCACTGCTGACCTGTTTGGTGATGCGCCCTTGCGAAGCCAACACCCCCACCCCGCCCAAGATCACCACCCCCAGCAACAGCGCCAGCACCACGCGGCGGTTTTGGGCCACAAATTGCATTAACGCCACCCGCCGTTGCAATGCAATCGACAAACACACCAGCCCGGCAAACGCCAACAACGACAAGCCGCTGTCTTTGGTAAGTAACGACAACACCACAGCCAAACCCAGCCACAAAAAATTAGCCAAATTGGGCAGATTGCGCACCCGCAACACCTGCCACAACACCAGCGCCCCCATCACCCCAATCCCAACATCATTCGTAATCGCCCCGCTCAAATGCAAAAACATCGGCCAACAAGCGTAAATGAAGGTGGGGATGAGGGAGGCAGTGGGCAAGTGGCAAGTGACAAGTGGCAAGTGGCAAGTAGTTGATTGCTCACGCTCAACTCTTGCTTCTTGGTTCTTGGTTCTTAATTCTTGCGCTGCCAAAAAGGTGAACAGCACGCCCAAGGTGCTGATGAGGGCCGACATCAGCCGTCCAAGATGCAGCGCCAGCGCCGTGCCGCGCAGGGGCAGGCGATCATGCTCGATGTCTGGCACGACCATGATGCGGCTACCGAGCGCAAATTGGGGTTGCAGATTGTCAGACGTATCAACCGCGGCAATGGCCAGCGCGACCGGCAAATAATAGAGCGGCGGCTGCCGCCCCTGCACAAGCTCATCACGCCCGGGCAAACGCCGATGCGTTGCCACATAACGGGCATACTCATAATGCCCCGGCTCGTCATATGAGCCAAAAATCGGGGTGGTGAATGAGTAGAGCGCCGCCAATGCAAAATGTAGCAGCATGATGAGGGCGAGAGGAAATTTAGACAATTTGAAATTACAAATTACGAATTACGAATTACAAATTACGAATAATAGCTTTAGGGCTTACGCAAATCAAGAGATTTCACCACGAAGCACACAAAGGTCTCAAAGATTAAGCCAAATATTTTGGACGACTTCAGTCGCGGAGTAATAAAAGCGATCATCTTGCCCCCCACACAATGTCATATCTTTTCTTCGTGATCTTTGGGTGCTTCGTGGTAAAAAAATTAAGTTGTGCATCAGTCCTAATCTTTACCAATTCGTAATTCGTAATTTGTAATTCGTAATTTCATTACTGGCATAGTTGGTTACTACGCTCGACGGGCAACGCCAGATATAGCGCATCGCCCTGAATACGTTCGCCATCGGGGCTATGCAAAGCCAACCGTGCGCCGTTGGTGTAATCATACACACCCAAAGCCAAGGTGTAAATATCGCTAGGGCTACGATTGGCAGACGAAGGCAGCGGCAACGCCAAGATGCGGCGGTCGAGCACCGTTTTGTCGGGGCTGGGCAAGGCTTGCAGCGGCAACAAGCCGCCGATCAAGGCCCCATCGGCCTGCACCAGTTTGGCCTCGTTGCTGCCCAACACCTGCGCAAACACCGACAAAGTGGGCGCGAGCGCTGCGCCAGTTGGGCTAAGCCGTCGCCAACGGGTTTCGAGCAGCCAGCCTTGGTCGCAGGGGGTGAGATTGACCCGCAGATCAAGCGCATCTGCCAGCCGAAAACCGGCCTCACGCTGGTCGCGGGTGGTTTCGACCCCGCCCAGCCAATCGGTTCGCAAACTGTCGCTGAGATAGCGCGTCCACAAAACAGACTCATATTGCCCGACCTGCGCCGCCAAACCCGCCACCTCGATCTCAGGGCCGATCACTTTGTGATCATAAGGCAAGGTCGGGCGAAATGACAAACTGGGGCTAACCGTATTGACCGTGACGGCGCGGCCCGTGTTGGCGAGGGCGAAGTCGCTAGGCTTGACATAACTGGCGCTCAATTGGGCGATCTCGGCCCCCAAGGGGAAACGCCGAAAAGACGGCGACACCCATTCGGGCAGATCGAGCGCCAAAATGCGGCTGGCGGGGGGCAATTGGGCGGCCCGTGCCGCCACTGCGAGCACCGGCGCACTGGCCCGCACATGCAAGGCAATTTGCTCACGCGCATGGATAAAGCCGATCAGCCCAATCAAACCAGCCAAAATGCCATAAACGCCCCAGGTTGGCAATGAAGGGGTGAGGGCCAATTGGGCGGGCTTTTGCTCGGTGTTGCGGTTGCCGTCGTGCAGATCAACCACCACCGCGATGAAGGCCGCCCACAACAAGGCCGCGCCCGGCAAAGCCGCGTAATAGACACGCGGGGCATGATGCACATAATCGACCGACAAACGCAGCACGGCGGGGGCGATGCCCAACAGATATAAACCCAAGCCCAGCAACATGAGATAGCGGCGGCGGGTAAACCACGTGAGCAAGGCCAACAACAGTGGCAATAAAATGGCGGCCCATGCCACATAATCGAGTTGCAGCGCGTCTTCACGAATGGGGAAGGTATCGCCAAAAGGCATGGGCCGCAACAACACCGACACTGGGTAAACCAGCGGCTGCGAGGCATAGAGCAAACGCCGCACCACCTCATCACTGCTGCTGGCGGTCAATGACACCTGCTCTGGCGCAGCGCCCTTGGGGATGAGGCTGTAAACGGCAAAATAGACCCCACACCACAACACCATCAACAGCGCCAACCCGAGTTGGGAGGGATTGGGGATTGGGGGATGGGGTTTTGGGGTTAGGGTTTGGGGATTAGGGATTTCAGCGGCGCTCGTCGCCAATTCCTCTGTATTCTCTACTCTTGATTCTTGATTCTTGGCTCTTGGCTCTTGGCTCTTGGCTCTTGACTCTTGACTCTTATAAAACGCCACCACCACACAAAAACCGCCGACAACCAAGGCCACTTCGTTTGACCAAAACCCCATTAAGGCTAACAATAAGAGCGGCAACAGCTCTTTGGGGGCAAAGAGCGCGGCAGTCGACGCACCATTGGCCCCATTCACCCCAGCCGCCAGTAAAAAACGCCACACCACCCACAACATAAACAGCAACGCCATTTGATGATTTAAGCCCGTAGCCAAGCCGACGGCCTGCACGGCGAATGGGTTGAGCACAAACAAACACGCCACCGTCAAAGGCAAAAAGGTATCGACAGGGCGACAAACGCCGCTGGGCGCTAGCAATAATTGTGAGATGCGCAGTACAAAATAGCCGTTGAGCGTATGACAGGCCAGCGCCAATAGATGCATGAACAGGGCCGCATTCGCGCCAAACAAAATGGCTATTTTATAAACGGCGATGAGCAAGGGGCGGTAATACCCATGATCGCCGGTGCGGATAAAGACATCTAACCAAGTGTATTCATGGGCCAAACGGGCCTCCCACGCTGCATCATAAATGAGGGGGATGGACAGACTGGGCGCGTATGCGATGAGCACCAGCAGCACGATCAACAGTATCGAACATGCCGTTGAATATTGTCGAAGCCATTGCCGAATTTGCATGGGCTAATCTTACCTTGTGCGCTCATGTGCGTTGGCATTACTCGCATTAAGTTAGGACTTACGCAAGGCTTTATTTTTGCCACAAAGAACACAAAGATCACAAAGATAAGAAAGGATTTTTGATATCAATCTTTGTGTTCTTTGTGTTCTTTGTGGCAA
>CAMDWA010000221.1 GCA_945877855.1 Thermoflexus hugenholtzii JAD2
CAAGGGCTGGCACAGCTCGACAAATACCTGACTGGCTTGGGTCTCGACAGCGGTTGGCTGGTGATCTTCGACCAACGCGCTGGCCTGCCCGACATCGAAGACCGCACCAGCGCCGAGGTTGTCACCAGCCCCGCCGGTCGGCAAATCACCCTCATTCGCGCCTGATAAATTTAAAATTGAAAATGTAAAATGTAAAATTGTCCGCCATCGCATCAATTTTACATTTTCAATTCTAAATTTCCAAAATGTCATTTCATCAACTTGCTCGTCGGCTTGGTATACACGGCACATGGCTTATCATTTGTGTCATTGCCACAGCACCGCTCTGGCTAGGGCCGGGCATCATTCAAACCCGCGCTGGCGGCGATAGCCCATTTTTGCTACAACGCACCTTCGAGTTGGCCGAAAATTTGCGGGCTGGCGTGATGCCAGCCCGATGGATGCCAAATGCAAATTTTGGCCTCGGCTATCCATTCTTTAACTTCTATGCCGCCCTGCCCTATTATGTTGCGGCGGGTTTAAATGTGCTGGGGTTAGATTTAATTTTCAGCATCCAATTCACCCAAACTTTGGGCATGTTTGCGGCGGCAGCCAGCATGTGGCTTTTGGCGCGGCGTTTCTTATCGCAACAAGGGGCGACTCTAGCCGCCATCGCCTATACCCTTGCGCCCTTTCATTTGGCCAATCTATATGTGCGGGGGGATTCGCTCTCAGAATTTTGGGCCTTTGCCTGTTTTCCATTGGTGTTATGGGGTGTTTTACACGGCGGCAAACGCGGCTGGTGGGCCATCACGCTCGGCCTAGCCGCCTTGGCCTGCACCCACAACGTCTCAACCCTGCTCTTTATTCCGGTGCTGGGGCTATTTTGTTTGTGGCAACTCTTGAGAACCAAGAACCAAGAACCAAGAACCAAGATGCAAGATTTAAAATCTTGGTTCTTGGTTCTTAAGTCTTGGTTCTTCACTCTTAGTTCGTGGTTCTTAACCGCTGGCGCGGGGGCGATGTTGCTGAGTATGTGGTTTTGGCTACCGGCTTTGGTTGGCACCAACAGCGTGCAACTCGATGAACAAACCACCGGCTATTTAAACTATGCCAATCATTTTCGCGGTCTAAATTTGGTGCAATCGAGCCTATTGTTCGATTACACCGTCGATGCACAACTGGGTGTGTTTGGCATGGGTTTGCTACAGGCCATTTTCAGCATTTTGGGTTTATTGGCATGGCTTTGGCGAATGAAAACCGCGCGGTGGTTGGTGCCAGCCTTATTTTTGTTCACCACAATTCTCATCACACCGCTCTCAGCCCCCATTTGGCAATGGCTCAAACCGCTGCAATTAGCGCAATTTCCGTGGCGGGTTTTATCATTGCAATCGCTCTTTGCGGCCTTACTCATCGGCAAATTGGCAGATGGCGGGGCACCCCGTCTTTATCTCATCGCCATTCTGCTCAGCACCACCATGCTAGCCCGCCTGCCCAACCAACGGCTGTGGGTCGATGCCGCCAGCGTCACCCCCGAAAACCTGCGCATGTTTGAGTGGTTTAGTGGCAACATCGGCAGCACCATTCGCGCCGAATATTTGCCCAAAACCGCCTTGCCCAAAGCCGTGACAGGGCCAGCCATGCTCGGCCAAGCACCGCAAGCCATCGCCCTCAGCGGCGAAATAAGCCAATCGCAACAAACAAGCGCCCAAGCAAACGCACAACAATGGCAAATAACCGTCGCCAGCCCCCAAGCCGACCTCGTTTTACCCCTGCTTTACTGGCAGGCATGGCGTGCCAATGTGGTTATGGCAGATCAAATCAACCAAGAGTTGCCGCTATCGGCCAACCCGGGGTCGGGCTGGGTTAAGCTCAGCTTGCCGCACGGGCAACACTACATTAACCTGTGGCTCGACAAAACGCCCGACCAACGCTGGGGTGAATGGCTATCATTACTCACAGTTATGGCGCTGGGAGGCGTGGGGCTGTGGCAATGCTGGCGCTACAAACGCCAACACCTGCGCACGCTTGGGTTAATGGGGCTTGGCACTGCCGGGCTGCTCACCCTCATGCAAAGCGTCAGCGTATTAACCCCGCCCCCAACACCCACAGCCTTTGCCGATTTGCAAACGCTCGATTTTGACGGGCGGCCTTACCCGCACCGCGCCCCAATCGTTTGGCACGCCCCACAACCCGCAAACGACCCGCCCTATACCCTGCTGGCCGCCACCATCAGCCCAAGCCAAGTGCGGGCGGGTGAGCCATTCACCCTAACCCTCAGGTGGCAAGATGACCGCGCACCGGCGCAGGTGCAGGTCATCCAAGAGTTACCCTCTGGCATTGCGAATGAAGACCTCGCCAGCCGCATCTTCCGTTATGCCCGTTCAGTCACGCCAGCCAATGCGCCATCGACCCAACACACCGCCCTGCCCGAAGCCCCGCTGGGGCCGCTATTGCTCAAATTAGCCGTGAGCGATGCCAACGCCCGCCCGATGTCGGCCACCCTCGCCACGGGCGAAACACTCAACGCATTTTGGTTGCTTGGGCTAACTATTAGCGAACGAAGCACGCCTGCCGCCCTACCACCCACCCTGCGCGCGTTTGCCAACGGCATTCGACTACACGATCTCGATTGGCAACAACAAGATGGTGAACATGTTTGTATTCGCCCCACATGGTCGAGCGATCGCCCAATCGCCGATGCGCTACAAGTCTCCATTCGCCTACGCAACGCCGATGGGGGCGAAGTGGCAACGGTGGATGGGCAGCCGCATTTGGGGTTGTCGCCCACTTGGGCGTGGCCACCCAATGTGCCCATCAAAGACAGCTATTGCCATGTGCCCATTCGCAATCATTTACAGGCCGGCGATGCCTATCAAATTCAAATGATCTGGTATCGCGTCAGCGACCAAGCCACCGTCGGCGAAGCCAGCCTGAGCGGAACCCGCCTGCCTGAAATGAATGGGTGGCACGTGTTGAAATGACAGGGTGAAGGGGTGAAGAGGTGACAAGGTGACTGCGCAAAAGTGAGGTTAATAATGCTAATGCTAAAAATCTGTAATCAAATCCAACGATGCTTAATCAAGTTGACAGCCCGTCGCCCTGTCACCCCCTCACCCTGCCCCCCCCTCACCCTGTCACCCCTCTGGCCGAGCCTCTTACTTGTCGTTACACTCACCGCCTGCGCCGTGCCGCGCCCAACGATAAAAATTGCGTTAGTGGCCCCTTTTGAGGGACGGCATCGCGATCTGGGGTATGGGGTTTTTCCGGGCTTTCGTGAAACCTTGCAAAAGCAAATAAAAGCCGGTGGGGTTGGGCATTACCAAATTGAGTTTGTGGCCTATAACGACAGTGGCGACCCAGCCTATGCCGAGCGCATCGCCCACAATGTCGTCATCGACCCACAAGTGGTGTTGGTAATTGGGCATTTGCGAGCCGATAGCACCCTCGCCGCCCTACCCGTTTACACCGAGGCCAATTTGCCGCTGCTGGCAATGGGGCTTGCGCCAAACACATTGCCAGCTAGCCACCCACTGGTCTTTGCCGACAATGGCACAATCGAAGCCGTTACGCAACGCGCCATCAATGCCATTGCCCAAGATTTGCGCACCAACCCCAAACCCACACGCCAAGGTGTTGCAAAAACACTTGCCAACAATTGAAGTTGGGAGTAAACTAAACTGAAATGGATGTGAACGCAAACGACAACAACCTGCCACCTTGGGCCAAACCCTTGGGCAAACTTCGTTATAGCAAATTTATTAGGCTGATCAAAGATTACTTCGCCAATCGTAATCTTGCCATCATCTTTGATGAAGAAGAAGGCCTAATTCGCCCATCCGAACAAGTGATTCACCTTGCCAGCACCTTTGGCCTGCAAAATCTAATGCAAGTATGCCTACAAGCCGACGCTCGCAAATGGAAAAGATTGGTGCAATCGCATTTCGACTCCATCCTCAATGCCAGCGACGAAGTAAACGCCCTGACCATCGACATGAGTCGCTTTGGTGAAGTCGCCAATTTACTGCGGGCACGGCTTTACCCCGAAAATATTCGCACCCATTATGCCGAATTGGTCACCCGCGCCGGGCCAGAAGGCACACTCGAGGTCTTGGCGCTCGATTTGCCGACCACCGTGCGCACCGTAGCCCGCTCTGAGGCCGAGGCGTGGGGCTTTGATTTTGACGAGCTATTTGAGATTGGGCGACAAAACCTAAAAAACGCCGGTTTACTGGCCCGCCGCACCATTGCCATTAACCACAGTGTACCGCTCACCTTATATTCGGGTGATGCGTTTTATGGCGCAAGTCACGCCCTCATTTTAGATGAATATTTGCCCAGCGATTTGCCACACGGCGCTCTCGTCGGCATCCCCAAACGTGATGTGATGTTGGTGCATCACATCCGCAACGCCGGTGTATTCGATGCCATCCCCGCCATGATTCAAGTCATCATCAATATGCACCGCGATGGCCCCGGCTCGATCAGCCCCAATTTATATTGGTTTTATCAAGATGAGATTGTTTGTTTGCCCGCCAAAATCAGCAAAGGCGAGCTAAATTTTGCCCCGCCCCAAGCCTTTAGCGATGTTTTAGATGAAATGCGCCTGCGGGCTGAAATGAGTTGAGTTTCAGCTCATTACCTCGTGTTAACAAGCTGTTCAGAGTCAAATGCCTTCACAAAAAGGGGCTTACTTAACACCCCGCGATGGTTGGCGCATGAAACCCTGCCCGAGCGAAGCCAAGTCCGTAGTTGGGCAACGTGGCTGTGCCACAAGCCGAGGCCGCAGGAGATGCGGCGCACCTTGCAGGTGCGCCGCATCTGAAGCACCCCACGCTGGGCGGCGCATGAAACCCTGCCCAAGCGAAGCCGAGGCCGTAGTTGGGCAACGTAGCTTTGCCACAAGCCAAGGCCGCAGGAGATGCGGCGCACCTTGCAGGTGCGCCCTGGAGTTTGGCAGTTTCAGAGGTCAAAAAAAGAAAGGGAGAAAGCTAACGGAAGTAAAGTAAGGGGTATGAAAGACACAAACCAAACGCCCGTTAGCAATGAAAAGAATACCACAAAAGCAGGTAGTGAGCAGGAAGTAGGGGAAGTG
>CAMDWA010000222.1 GCA_945877855.1 Thermoflexus hugenholtzii JAD2
TAATCGTCAACAATATTTCAGCTTATTCACAGCCTAGCTGAGTAGAATGAGATATTGTTATGAAACGTATCGATCTCACGACTTGGCTTGACCAATATTTAGGCGTTCGCCGTTATCAAGATAAATCTAACAATGGCTTACAGGTGCAAGGGCCTGATGAGGTCACTCGTGTCGCTTTTGCGGTCGATGCTTGTTCGGCATCGTTTAAGGCGGCAGTAGCTGCGCAAGCCCAGTTGCTTATTGTGCATCATGGGCTGTTTTGGTCAGAGCATTTGCAGCTTGTGGGGCCGCATTTTGAGCGGGTGCGCACCCTCATTGCGGGTGGTTGTGGGCTTTATGCCTCACATTTGCCGCTCGATGGGCACACCGAGGTGGGCAATAATATTGAATTGGCGCGTATGGCGGGACTGACTAATGTGCAACCTTGGGGCATGTATAAAGGCGAGGCCATTTCGTTTATTGGTGATTTGCCACAGCCGATCGATTTACCGACACTAATTGGGCGGGTTGCGCAATACATTGGCGCACCCAAAATGGTGCAAGCCCGGCCCCATCTTCAGTGTAAACGGGTGACTGTCTTAAGCGGTTTTGGTGTCACCATGATTGATGAGGCACTTGCGGCTGGAGCCGATACCCTGATTACCGGCGAAACCAGCCATTCGTGGTATCAGGCGGTGGCCGAACGCGAGTTGAATGTGGTGTATTTTGGGCATTATGCCAGCGAGACAGTTGGCCTAAAAGCGTTGGCGCGGGTGATGGCGCAGCAACATCAATTAGAAACCTTATTTATTGATTTGCCGACCGAATTGTAGAAGAAGGACACGGGAACATAAATTTTATGATGCGTAAATTACCTTTTATCCTGTTAGGCTTTGCTTGGAGTGTGTTTGTGTTCGCAGGTGGGTGGTTTACGCACATGCAATTTGCTCCAGCTCGCGGCACAACCATCCAAATTCCGGTGACGCCAGCCGCAGCAGCGCCCAACGCAACTGTTGCACCAATTGCCCCCAATGCGACGCCCGGGCAAAAACCCAATTTAATGCTAGAGGAGGCGTGGACGAAGGTGCGTGATACCTTTGTCGGGACGGTGCCGGATGACACCCAACGCAATACCGCCGCGATTCGCGGGGCGCTGAGTATTTTAGGGGATAAATACACTACATTTCTAGAGCCAAAGGCTCGTCAAGCGGAAAAAGACAGTTATCGTGGGCAATTTGGGGGGATTGGTGTTAACCTAAGCAGCAATCCCGATGGCGCGATTGCACTTATTCCGCGCAAAAACACACCTGCCGAGCGGATTGGGATTCAGGCCAACGATATTTTAGTGGCGGTCGATGATTGGTTAGTGCCAGATAAATATGACCCAAATGAATTGGTGCATAAAGTGCGGGGTGACCCGGGCACCAAAGTAAAGATCACCATTAAGCGCGGCGATAAAACAATTGATTTTGTCATTACCCGTGAGACGATTGAGATTCCGTCGGTGGAATCGAAAATGATTACCGATACGACCAAATCAAAAATACAGGTAGGTTATGTGCAGATTTTTCAATTTGCCGAACCGACTGCCCGTGAAGCCAAAAAAGCGATTGAAGAATTAAAAAATGCGGGTGCAAAGGCCTATGTTATTGATTTGCGTAACAATGGCGGCGGTTTGGTGAATCAATCGGTTGAGGTGGCCAGCCAATTTTTGCAAGATGGTTTGGTGTTGATTGAGAAAACCCGCGATAAAGAAGGCACCTATCCGGTAGTCAAAGGGGGCTTGGTGACTGATCCTGGCGTGCCGGTGGTGGTTTTGGTCAATGCCAATACCGCCAGCGCTTCTGAGATTTTGGCGGGGGCGTTGCAAGATCGTGGTCGTGCCAAATTGGTGGGTGAGAAAACCTTTGGTAAAGGCTCGATGCAATGGTTGTTTGACCTGAGCGATGGTTCATCGGTGCATGTGACGTTTGCCAAGTGGTTTACCCCTAGCCGCCGCGCCATCGATGGGGTAGGGCTTGTGCCCGACAAAGTGGTGACCCGCGAAAAAGACGAGGTTGTGAAAGGGATTGACACGCAACTTGATCAGGCGTTACTGATGTTGAATGGATCTTAAATTATGGAAAATGACTTTTTACCTGTGCCAGAATTGCCGCCGCGCAAAAATAACACTGTGAAATATATCGTGGTGGGGATGACCGCAGTATTGGCTGCGGTGCTCATTTTTGTGGTGGGTGTAACCGTGGGTATTGCCTCACAACGTGGCTTTGCTTTTGGGGGGGCATCGCCATTTCAAACCCGTTTGCCCAGCATCAATGCGCCTGTTACGGCCTCTAGCACCATCACCCGCACCGGCAAACTTAATACAGCCTTGATTGAGAATGTGGTTGAAAAACTCAAGACCCAATGGTATGGCGAATTGCCGAGTGACGAAGCCCTGACCGATGGCGCTATTCGTGGCATGGTCAGTGCTTTGGGTGATCAATACACCGCCTATGTCGAGCCAAAATTTGCCAAAATGATGGATGAAGACATCAGTGGCACATTTGAGGGGATTGGCGCGACGCTTAACAAAAAAAATAACAGCATTTCAATTTTGCGCACCTTTGACAATTCGCCTGCTCGTAAGGGTGGGGTGTTGGCAGGTGATGTGATCGAAGCGGTAAATGGCACACGCGTTGGCGAATTGAGCACGACTGAGGTGGCGGCATTGGTGCGTGGCCCGCGTGGCACAGCGGTAACATTAACCCTGCGCCGCGCCGATTTGCCCAAAGCTTTTGACTTGGTGCTTACCCGCGACAAAATTACCATTCCGGTCGTGACGAATAAATTAATCGATGACCCAGCCGGTAGCGGGCGCAAAATAGCCTATGTCAGTTTGTTTGATTTTAGCGCTTTATCTGCGCGGCAGTTAAGCGATGCCATTGAAGCCATGCTAAAAGAGAAACCGCTTGGCTTGGTGCTTGATTTGCGTAACAATGGTGGTGGCTTGCTCGATCAGGCCACGCGCATTGGTGATTTATTCTTAAAAGAGGGTGTGTATATCATTCAGCGTGACAACAATGGCAAAGAAGAAACGCGCAAGACCGGTAATACTGGTATTGCCCAAGAGATTCCATTGGTGGTTTTGGTGAATAACGGCTCGGCCAGTGCGTCAGAAGTGTTAGCTGGTGCGATTCAAGATTACAAACGCGGTATTTTGATCGGCGAAACCACATTTGGCAAAGGTTCGGTGCAATTGCCGCAGACGTTGCCAAACGGCGGGCAATTGCGTGTGACCATCCAGCGTTGGTTTACGCCGCTCAATCGCACCATTCAGGGCACCGGCATCACCCCCGATTATGTTGTGTTGCGTACGTTGCAAGAAGAGCAGGCCGAGCGCGACCCGCAACTTGATGCGGCGGTGCAATATTTGCTGAATGGCACATTGCCGCCCCCGCCTGTGCCTGCAAAATAGTTCGGAGCGCCGACATTCTGTCGGCTTTTTGACTAACGTAAAAGAGGCGTGATGGGCGACTCAAAGCGCCGTCATCTTGACGGCGCTCCAACTCGTTTGGCCCTGCGCCTGAGCAACCCAAGGCTGAGCAAGCCAACAACGACAATAACGCTTAGGCTAAGTGCGCCGAGGTAGCCAAGCACATTGCGCCAGCGGTGTGAATGGGCGCTGCCGACGATGTGGGCGGCGCGTGGGTTATCGGCACTATAGGCAATTTGCACGTTGCCGCCTTTTTCGAGGGATAAGGCGCTATGATCGACTGCATCAACGGCAATCACGACATCGGGCTGATTGGGCGGCGTAAAGCGCATTTGAATGACCTTAAATGGCTGCGCGGTTTCAATATCGACCCCACGCCGAGCGCATTCAAGGGTGCTGACAGCAGTGCGTTGATAACGTGGGACGATATCGAACGGGCGAATACATTTGACTTGTGTTACATCGGTGATCGTGGCATTGGCGCGTAGCGGCTTGCTGCTGATATCGTCGAGTGCACGCCAATCTTGATAAACGTATAGGACTGGGACGCCTACTGCAATGAGCAAAAAGACGAACGCACTGATGCCGCAGCCTAAATTTGAGCTGTTGGCGACTTTAAACAGCAGCCAGCCCAAAGCCAATAGCCCAATTAACCCGCCGATGACATTAAGGCTGATAAAGTCGCTGGTGCTAGCCGCGCTCAGTTTAACCAAGGCCGTGCCGCCGACTAATGGCATCAGTGTTAATTTAATTGGCTCGCCGACCCGTATTTTGTCAAATAAATCGGGTTTGCGCAAATTGAGTTTGGCCGAGGCATCGCCCGCCTTGGGTATGGTGGCGTTAATAGCGCTTGAGAATGTGCCCGGGGCGCTGCCATCAGCGCGATAATTGACTTCGACCTCCCAATAATGTGACCATGTGCCAGCACCTGCGATTGCAACAAATTCGTCTTTGCGCGTAATTGTTCCCGTGACAGTTTTGCCAAGGCTATCGATGCTGCTTAAGACGGCGACACCCAGCAAGAGGGCGATTAACGCGGGTAAGAATGCAATCATGACTCCAAGCCGAGCATTGCGGCGGCCAATCAGTGCCCCTAGCCCTACCATGACGCTTAAAAGTAATAAGCCTGCGAGTGAGGCGATGACCATGAAGAAAATGTCGTTTGCAGTTGATCCAATACTCATTATGAAATATCCTTTGTTAATTTGAGGATGTCACATTCGCAAATGCAAACAAGTTTTCGCCGATTTCACTACACCCTCTCTGCGATAGGCAGGGAGGGTGTAGTGAAATCGGTATACGTCTTTTTTAATGTGACATTGTTAAGCAGTAGTTTAGTCTAAAAGTAGGGATGTTGTTCAAACCTGTAGTAAAACAGAGGGTATGAAAAAAAAGAAGAACAACATCCCCCCGCAGTATACAAAACAGTCGAAGCGATGATAGCAACGCTAGCAAGCATCAACAAAGGAACAG
>CAMDWA010000223.1 GCA_945877855.1 Thermoflexus hugenholtzii JAD2
CCTTCATCCTTCATCCTTCATCCCTCATCCTTTCCCCCTCATGTTTTCACCCGCCGCCGCCCAATTTAGCGCCAGCCACGCTGCGCGTTTTAACACCCTATCGCTCGAGGCACTCGATGCCGAATTGCATCATTTAGTCACGCAACACGAGCAACACCTCGATCACGACTGCATCAACCTTTATGCTGGCACCAACATACTCAACCCACGGGCCGCCAAATTGTTGTCATCAAGCCTCGGCAGCCGGCCCAGCCTCGGCCACCCGGGCGACAAATACAACAAAGGCATGTTGTATGCCGAGCAGATTGAGGTGATGGAGGTCGAACTATTCAAACGCATTTTCAATGCCCGTTATGTCGAGCATCGCGTCGGCAGCGGTTCGCTGGCAAATTTGTATGTGTATATGGCGACCACCCAACCCGGCGATACCATCATGGCCTTTGCCGATGCCGCCGCGGGTCACCCCACCCATCACGCCATCGGCGCGGCGGGGTTATATGGCTTAAAAATCGAAGATGTGCCATTTGACCCCGAAAAGATGGATGTAGATGTGACGGCCTTGCGCGAACGCGCCAAACAAGTGCGACCCAAACTCATCATCGTGGCGGGCAGCATGTGTTTATTCCCCTATTCGGTGCGCGAGGTGCGGGCCATTGCCGATGAGATTGGCGCAATCGTGATGTATGACGCGGCCCACATGGGCGGCATGATCGCGGGTGGGCAATTTCAACAACCGCTGGCCGAGGGGGCGCATGTGATGACCGGCTCGACCTACAAATCATTTGGCGGCCCACCTGCCGGTTTTGTGGCGACCAATGATGCCACACTAGCCGAGCGGCTCGACCGCATCGCGTTTCCCGGTCTCACCGCCAATTTTGACCTTAGCCGCAGTGCCGCCATGTGTGTGGCGATTATGGATTTGCTCGAACATGGCCCGGCTTACGCCGAAATGTGTATTGCCAATGCCAAGGCCTTGGCGCAAGCGATGGCAGCGCGTGGGCTAACCGTGCATCGGGTGGGCGATAAAGGCTTCACGGCATCGCAACATGTGGCGCTGCAAGCCATTGCCTATGGTGGCGGCAACCACGCCAGCAAACGCCTCGAGCCTGCCAATGTGTTGATGACCAGCATCAGCTTGCCCATCCCCGCAGTGCCTGGTGATGCCAACGCCATTCGCATCGGCACCCAAGAGATCACCCGTTGGGGCATGACCCCGCAGCACATGCCCACCATTGCCGATTTTATCGGGCGGGTGTTAATCGATGGCGAGTCGCCAGCAAGTGTGTGTGAAGATGTGATCGAATTTCGACGCGGGTTTCAACAATTGCATTTTGTGCGCTTATAAAAACATCGGAGGTCTTAGCGCAAGCTGCGGCTATAACCGCAGTTTGCGCTAAGACCTCCGATGTTTATGTTTATTTCTGCTCATACAGGCCATAATCGACCTGCGTTTCGTCTTGCCATTCCAGTTCAAAATCACCGATAAACACCATGTCACCCGGCTCGACCCCAGCCTTGAGCAAGGCCGAACTCACGCCGCTGCGATCAAGCGCCACCTGAAATTTTTCTGTTGCCTGATACAGATCCCAGCGCGTAATTTGGGCTTTATGCTCAAGATAGCGGCTGATGACCCGAAACCCGCCGCGTTCGCGTTTGATCTGGAAGGTATCACCTTCGGCATCGGTCATAGCAATCACTGGCACGATGGGCGTTTCTTCGAGCGGTGGCAATGAATCGAGCACTTGCACGGCGGTATTGATGAGGCGCTTCACATTTTCGCTCGAAGCCGAGCTAAAGGCGATGATATCGGCGTGTTGTGGGCTAAATTCATAATATTCATCACTCAACACCGCATATTTGGCGCTCATGGCTTTTAATTCTGGCCCATACAATTCATATGAGGCGCGGGCATCTGGCAAATCCATTTTGCTAATGGCCAACACTTGCGGTTTGGTGTCGAGACCATGCCCAAAGGCCTTCAGTTCGGCTTGAATGGTCTCATAGTCTTTGAGCGGGTCTTCGCTCATGCCATCGATGAGGTGTATGAGCACACGGGTGCGCTCGATATGGCGTAAAAACTCATGCCCTAACCCCAAGCCTTGGCTGGCGCCCTCAATTAAGCCCGGAATATCGGCCACGACCACCGTGCGACCTTCGTCAATTGTCGCAACACCCAAATTGGGCACTAAGGTCGTAAATGGGTATGAGGCTATTTTGGGCTTGGCAGCGGTTAAAACCGAGAGCAAGGTGCTTTTGCCCGCGTTGGGCATACCCACAAAACCAATATCGGCGATCAGCTTCATTTCGAGCAACAACTCGCGATACTCGCCCGGGTTGCCATTGGTGGCAATGAGTGGGGCCTGATGGGTAGAGGTGGCAAAGGTTGGGTTGCCGCGCCCGCCACGCCCACCACGTGCCACCCGCATTTCGCTATCGAAGTCGGTTAAATCGCCAATAATTTCGTTGGTTGCGGCATCGCGCACCACAGTGCCGGGCGGCACATCAATATACAGTGTCTCGCCTGATTTGCCGGTCATGTCTTTGTTATGCCCAGCGTCGCCGTCTTGAGCCACAAATTTTGTTTTGTGTTGAAAATGTTGCAGGGTGTTCAGATGGCGATTAACGCGCAAAATCACATCTGCGCCACGTCCACCATTGCCGCCATCGGGGCCGCCACGCGGCACCATCGATTCGCGGCGAAAGCTCACACAGCCATCACCGCCCTTGCCCGCTTGCACGGTGATTTTAGTTTCGTCGTAATACATTTTAAAAGATGAAGGATGAAAGATGAAGGATGAAAGATGAATAAAAATTGATCTCTCATTTTCATGATTTATTTAGGATGAAGCAAAAAAGATAAAAAGCGAACTCAAATTCATCCTTCATCCTTTATCCTTCATCCTTTTTTAGAGGCTTCGCGCCAATTCTACAAATAATCGTACGCCATAGCCGCTACCACCGCGAATGCGATAGCCCTCTGTTTTGTCGTCCGTATCCATTGCTGCCATATCGATATGCGCCCAAGGGTAGGCGGGTTCGCTGTCTTCACCCTCGGTGAAGCGCCGCAAAAACCATGCTGATGTTCCCACACCGCCATAGCGGCCTCCCGAATTCTTGATATCGCCGGTGTCGCTCTTGATGCTATTGCCATATTCCTTGTATAAAGGCATCCGCCAAATGCGCTCACCGGTAGCGGCTGATGATTTTAATAAGGACCCAGCCCAATTATCATCGCTGGCAAACACACCTGCCGCTACCCCTTCGCCTAAAGCAATCACACATGCGCCGGTCAGGGTGGCAATATCGACCACGCCGCGGGGAATAAAGCGCTTGGCGTAATGTAATGCATCGGCCAAAATCATGCGACCTTCGGCATCGGTGCTGATAATTTCGACGGTCAGGCCACTCATCATCGTCACCACATCGCCCGGGCGATAGGCACGGTCGCTTGGCATGTTCTCGACCATCGGCACTAGCCCAATCACGCGGCGCGGCAAATTCAACTCGGCAATGGCTTGCATGGCGGCAATAACAGCAGCGGCGCCAGCCATATCGCTCTTCATCGCCTGCATCCCGTCTGACGGCTTAATACTAATCCCGCCGGTATCAAATGTGACGCCTTTACCCACCAACACAATGGGCTGCACACTTTCGTGGCTAGCCGCGCCATTGCTTGTGCCATTGGTGCTTTTTGGCAAATGTTCTAACACCACAAATCGCGGGGGTTGGGCGCTACCCTTTGCCACCGCCATAATGCCGCCCATTTTGCGATCGCTAATCTCATGCTCATCGAAAATTTCACAGCGCAACCCCACCCGTAAGGCCATTTGTTGCGCAAATTCGGCAAAAGTGATTGGGTAAAGCAAATTGGGAGGACGATTGGCTAACGTGCGGGCGGTATTGACGGCGTTGCCAATAATCTCGCCTGCATTGGCCCCCGCAATCAATTCGTCCATTTGCTTTGCATCAGCGGTTAACAACATTAATTCATCGATAGCCTTGTTATCTTTGCCCTGCGATTTATTTTCAAGATGTTGATACACTCCCATCACCGCACCCTCAACCGTCGCTTGGGCCGCCTCACGCGGGTTCATACCGCCAATCCCAGCCCCATGCGCAATCGTCGCTACCCGTTTGCAACCGAGGTCACGCGCCTTACGCACCGCTGTGGCGCTGGCGTGCCGCGCTGCGTCGGCATCAAATTCATTCTGTTTGCCGAGACCCACCAAAATGACCCGTGTCGCTGGAATGAGGCCATTGGTATAAATCACCGATAACTCATTTAGCTTACCTTTAAAATCGCCTAGCTGAATGAGGCGGCTGATGGCGCCGTTGCCCGGCACACCATCGGTTGACGCTAATGCGGTGTCTACCGCGCCGGTAGCACCCCCCGGCATCTTTACACCATCAAACAAATTAACAATAATGGCATCGACTGTGGCAGCTTGAATTTGCCGATTGAGAACGGAAATTTTCATGCCCCCTATTTTCTCAGACTTTTGATGTGCTTCTTATTCGGATTCTCTCGGAGCAGCATTAGCCTGACAGCACTCCATTTATTTGATATAGTTAACCTATTATGTTAATTATTGATTCACACCTCGATTTGTCTTGGAACGCCCTGCAATGGGATCGCGATTTGTTGAAATCGGTGCACAGCACCCGCCAGATTGAGCTGCCAATGGTGGGCAAGGGGCGTGGTATGGGCACGGTGGCCTTGCCCGAAATGCGCCAAGGGCGGGTTTTTGTCAGTTTTGCCACTTTATTGGCCCGTTGCACCGGGCGGCAAGCGACTAGCATCGACTACGGCTCGGTGGCGCAGGCTCATGCGGTGGCAAAAGGGCAATTGGCCTATTACTGTGCGCTTGAAAAAGATGGGCATGTGCGGGTGATTGAAAACGCCACCCAACTGGCGGCACATGTGGC
>CAMDWA010000224.1 GCA_945877855.1 Thermoflexus hugenholtzii JAD2
TGTATCGAGTTGGGCTTGCAGGGTTTTAACATCGACCAAATGCTCATCGAGCAAAAATGAATGCACAAAGGCGCGAATGTCGGTGAGGGGGGTAAATGCCAATCCTTTGGTCAGTTTTGCCGGAAAATTATCGCGTAGTTGCCCTAAACGGTTGAGTAAATGCACGCGATAATCTTCGACACGAGCAAATAGTTGGGCTTTGGAATTGAGCGGCAATTTGAATTGGTCGAGGTGACGCTTAAATTCACGGGTGTCGTAAAGACGAGTGTGGGTCAGCTCTTTGCGTGCGCTGTTTTTAGCGGGGGCGGTTTTGCTGGTGCTGTTGTTGTCAAAAAACCAATCGTCATTTAGCTTGGCATTATGCACAATAAAATACATCACATCGGGCGAGCGACCATCTTCAAAGGCATCGATGACGGCCCCATGCACAAAGCTGCTGCCATCTTCGTTTTTAAATTCGAGCGCCACCACACCGGTGGCATCGCCGCGCATAAATAGCTGACCCTCGGTGCCCAATTCGCCACGCACATAAGAGGCCAACGTGCGTTTGCCGCCAGCCACTGCCGCTTGGTTAAATTTGACATCACGCTGACCGCCGATCAGGGCAAATTGCACGGCGTCGAGCACGGTGCTTTTGCCAGCACCGTTGATGCCGATGAAATAGGTGGTGCCATTGACGTTGATGTTGGCGTTTTCGAAATGATGCCAATTGATGAGGCGGATGCTAGTGAGGGTTTTCATAAATCGTGTTTGATCTTAACGGTCGTTCTCAAGGTTTTCGGGTTCGCTTTCATTGCTCCCTCCCGCTTTATCTTCAGCCGATTTTTTATATTTACGCAACCATGCTTCCATTTCTTCGGCGGTTTTTAATGGCAAAATCATGCGTACACTGCCGCGCAATCGCAGGCGGCTTTCACTCTCGCGGGCCTCAATCGTGCGGCCATCCACTGTTTCAATTAACCCCAATGACTTCATGCGCCGCAACAAATCTTCATATTGCACAATGCCAAGATCACGCTGTTTGCCGGTAATGGCGCGATATTCATCACGCACCTCGCCAATAGTGACAACGGGGTCATTGGCGAGGCTGAGGCGCTCAGCATGATCTTCATATAATTTGCGCAACACCACAATCATGAGCGTTTCGTCTAATTTATGGCGGGCGCGGCAATAGCTAAACTGTGATACGGCTTGAAAGATCCGATGATAATCGTCGTGTAATAGGTCAAACCCAACCATATCCAGCAACTCCCCCATGAGTTCACGGTGACGATGCACAAAATAATAATCGTCTTTGTCGCTATCCATATCCTGATACAGAAACGTTTCGCCCAGTAGCCGGTTCACAATTCGCGGCAACTCATGTTTGGCTTTATCGGGCAGGTCAAGTTGGTCAATCAGCATAAATTTTAGATTTTAGATTTTGGAATGTTTCTCAATGATCGGGAGTGTCCCCAAATATGAAGTTATCCTTCATCTTTTTTTAATATAAACGCCTTCACCATAAATTCGCCAATCGCAACCGGTGGCTCGTCGGTGATCTCGATGCCATATTGCACCTCGGGGTGATGGCTATAAGCGATGACGGCGGTGAGTACATGCAAATCATCACGCAATGACGCAGGTAAATCAGCGGCGGCGATGCAATTTGTCCCATTCATTAAATGTAACACCAACTTATTCACTTTATCGGGCGTTAACGATTGGGTCACATTGTCTAAGGTCGCATTGCGCAATTGCATCAAATCGCTGGGGCTTAAGACTGGCGATGCCACATCGAGCGGCGCAAATAATTTGCGTTTTTGGGGCGGGGTGTAATAGCTATTAAGGTCGGTTAAACGCACGGGTTGCGCTTGCAACGCCGGCATATCGGCATGACGCTGATTGAGGTCTGGCTCGGCATTTGACAACAAACGTGCCAACGAAACCAAACGATCTTTGAAATTACTGCTCATGCCAACCAATTGATAACGCACTTGGCGCAACGATGTTTTGAGATATTGGGCGTGGCGACGGTCAATTTCTTCGATGATCGGATCAAGTGCTTCGAGTTGTTGGATGATAAATAAAATATTGCTGGCAATTTCATCACCAGCTTGGGCGGGCGATAATCGACGCTGGGTTGCCAACTCGTTGGCGGTTTCGGTTAGCCAATTGGCATTGCGCTGCCAACGTTGTAATTGGTCGATAATGGCGCGACGATAGCGTGATACATGATCACTGGTTTTTAGGGCATGATAAGACGGGCCAAGGGTTTGGCTATAGTCATCAAATTGCATTTTAAGCAGCGCTGGTACATCACGCCCACGCGTGGCGCGTTCGATATAACGCCGAATATTTTGGTTTAGCTCGCTCAATCCGCGTGATACTTGTCGCACATTCTCGTAGGCTTGGGTAATGGCTAAGGCCGCCGAAAAATCTTTTTTGTTGGATGAGGTAAGCAGTTGATGCGCGGTATACAGTTGCCCTTTAAATTCGCGTGGTTTTTGCTCTTGAATCGAGCGCAAAGCTTCGAGTAAGGTAAAAGCATAATCGGGAAAAATAATGCTTTCGCTGTAATCTGTGTGCTGTTCACGTTCTACCCAACCACAATCAACCATGCGCCGCAACATATAGGCCGCATAATCCAGCAATTGATCATGTGATTTTGTTTTTTGAGTAGGCGCTTCGATCACATCGTTTTCAGTTGCAATAAATGCCGCCACATCTTGTTCGGCATGTTCATACTTCAAATAATCAGCAATTTCGGCAATGACGACATCACGGTCAAGCGGAAATCGGGTAAATTCGGTGCGACTGTAGAGACGCAACAACACCGCCATATAATGACGTTGTAATGACGCGATGCCGTGTGTGCTGAAAAGATTGAAGAGGTTAGGCGGAAGGATGTCAAATGGATTGCGTGCGGCAGGCAAATTTTGCATCTAAAGTGCTTTATTATCGCTTATATGTCAAAGCTTGGGCAAAATTGAAACTAAACCGCGGAGGTCTTAGCGCAACTCGCGGCTACAACATAAAGCTTCGTTAAGACCTCCGAGGTTTGTGCCGATGTCTTTTAAAGATCGCGTCTATGTTATATGATAGCTGTGACTCCGTTTGTCTATCAGATACAATTTACCTATGAACTGGTCATCTATCTCCGACGAAACCACCCGACTTTTGCAAGATTTGCTGCGGTTTAACACCACGAACCCGCCCGGCAACGAAACCCCGTGTATCAATTACATTGCTCAAACCCTACACCGCGAGGGCATCGACTCGGTTGTGCTAGAGAGCGCCCCCGGGCGCGGCAACCTTGTGGCGCGGCTCAAAGGCGATGGGTCATTGCCGCCGCTGATGTTGTTTGGGCATGTTGATGTTGTGCCCGCTGAAGCCGACAAATGGCAGCGTGACCCATTTAGCGGCGATTTGATCGATGGCGTTATTTGGGGGCGCGGTGCCACCGATATGAAGCATATGGTCGCCATGAATTTGATGACCTTTATGCAGCTTAAACGCCAAAATGTGCCGCTAAAGCGTGATGTGATTTTTATGGCCAACGCCGATGAAGAAGTGGGCGGAACCTATGGCGCATTGTGGATGGTGCAAAATCACCCCGACCTGATTCGCGCCGAATATGCCTTGACCGAAGGCGGCGCAACCAGCATCGAAATTGACGGCAAGAGCTTTTTTGTGTGCAGCACTGGCGAAAAAGGCGCAGCCCGATTTACCTTGCGTGGGCGCGGCAAACCCGGGCACGCCTCACAACCGCATATGCAAAATTCGATTTTGCCGCTGTCAAAGGCCTTGGTGAAGGTGATGGAGAGCAAATTACCATTGCGCATTACTGCCACCACCCGCTCATTTATTGAATCATTGGCGACAAATGTTAACCCGGGGCTGGCCGAAATGTTGCGCGGGGTGCTTGATCCCGCCCTGCACGACGATGCCGTCGCCGAGTTACCCTTTCCCGAACCCATTTTGCGCCGCCTAAATGCCATGTGCCGCGACACCGCCACCCCAACCATTTTGCAGGCTGGCAGCAAAATTAATGTGATTCCGGCTGAGGCCGAGGCGCAAGTCGATTGTCGAGTGTTGCCGGGCACCACGCCCGAATCGATTGATCGTGATGTGCGGGCCATCCTTGGCTCTGCCCTCGCCAGCGGCGAGCTTGAGCTTGAGTTTGGGCGCTTTAGCCCTGGCATCGAGAGCGACCCGTCGTCGCCCTTGCTCGAGGTAATTAAGTCATCGGTGGCTGAGCATACCGGCGGCGGCATCGTCATTCCGGGCCTCATTACCGGCGGCACCGATGCGCGGCACGTCACCAAACTTGGCACCAAGGTGTATGGCTTCATCCCTACCCGTTACGAGGGGCCACATATGATGGGTCTTGCCCACGCACATGATGAGCGCATCAGTGTTGCCAACCTCACCTTTGGCACACAGGTGATTTATGATGTGACGCATAAGTTTTGCGCCGTGTAAGATCTGACAGGGTGACAAGGTGAGGGCGTGACAGGGTGATTTTAGCATTGTAAAGCAAAAGATGACCATTGTTGTAACAGGTGCGGCGGGTAAAACTGGGCTGGCGGTGGTGGCGGCTTTGGCGCGGGCGAATGTGGCCGTGCGGGCCTTGGTGCATCGCCCAGACCAAGCCGGTAGGTTGATGCAGTGGGGCGCGGCTGAGGCGCAAGTAGGCAACCTGTATAACGCCGACGATTTGCGGGCTGGCTTCGCCCAAGCCCGCGCCGTGTATCACATTTGCCCAAATGTTAGCCCTGATGAGGTGCAAATTGGGGCAAATGTGATTGCGGCAGCCAAACAGGCCGGGGTTGCACAGCTGGTTTA
>CAMDWA010000225.1 GCA_945877855.1 Thermoflexus hugenholtzii JAD2
TTTAGGGTTGGTTTGAGGCGAAATAGTTTTATTTAAGGGTGAGAGGTTTCTTTCACGCTGGCTTTTGCTTGCCTCGGTTTCGAAGTGGGCTTTATTTGCCACTCGCTCAGGTTATTTTGTCAAATCTTTTTTAGACTAAACTACTGTGACACCTTCAATTATGTAAGTGCATTTTTTGGGGTCATTGACCAACTTTGGCATTACCGTCATTGTCGGTTGAGGGGTGACCGATGGTTTTGGTGCTTCAGCCGTCGGGCTATTTGTTACTGGGGCGCTGATGGCGGTTGGGCGAATGGGTGTATTCGTCACCGCAACATTCGTGGGTGGGTTTGTGGCAAGCGACGTTGATGACCCACTGCATCCAAATAATGCGACAGAGGGCAACAGTGCAAGAAGGAAATAGACATCGTTTTTCATAATCGTAGCTCCATCTAAGCATATTACAACCCAAGTCGTAATTCTTGATAAGAAATTGACAAAATCTTGATTTTTGTAAGAGGCAAAATGATAGCGAAACCGTCATTTCTCATTTCACGTGTTCAGAAACTTAGATATATACATATATTTGATGTGTCATCCCGAAACGAAGTGAGGGATCCCTAAAGCCTAGATTCGTAAAAGTGTAGTCAGGTTAGTCAAGATTTTGACTTGCCATTGTTACACTTGTGTCGGCTTAGGCAACAGGGATCCCTCACTTCGTTTCGGGATGACGCTTGAGGTTATAAGTTTCTCCAACTTGCTGGACGCAAACCCTACGCCCGCGTCTAAGAATTTCGAAATAACAGATGTTACGCAAAAATGACGATTTGACGATTCAGCTATTATCTTGATCCTTACCCAAAATCTTGATTTTGTTTGTTGGCTAAGGTAAAAATAACGCAAACATCGGATGTCTTAGCGCAGCTTAATGTTATAGCTACAACTTGCGCTTAGACATCCGATGTTTTAGCAACTATTTTCGTGCTGTCCGGTGAGATAACCCATCATGACAACTTCTAAGTCGTGCGTAATGACCCAGCGCTACGATTGCGTCCCGATCACTTGGCTGTCTAAAATCTCACCATACATATGGTTATCACGCAGCAACTCTTCGTGTTTGCCGTGTGCCACCAATTTGCCCTCATCCATCAGCAAAATCAGGTCGGCGTTGCGCACGGTGCTAATGCGTTGGGCGATGACAAAGCTGGTGCGGCCTTGCATCAATTCGTCTAAAGCCTGTTGAATCTGATACTCAGTTTCGGCATCGACCGACGAGGTGCTGTCATCGAAAATGAGGATGGCAGGTTTGAGCAACAAGGTGCGGGCGATGGCGATGCGTTGTTTTTGCCCGCCGCTCAACCCCACCCCACGCTCACCGATGATGGTATCGTAACGGTCTGGGAACGCCATAATAAAATCGTGGGCTTGGGCGGCTGTGGCTGCGGCTACAATTTCATCGTCGCTGGCATCCATCTTGCCATACGCCAAATTCTCGCGAATGCTACCGCTAAACAGCACAGCATCTTGTAGCACAATGCCAATTTGGCTGCGCAACGAGGTCAAGGTGACATCACGCACATCATGCCCGTCAATGAGCACGCTGCCGCTGCGCACATCGTAAAAACGGGGAATGAGGTTGATAATGCTGCTTTTGCCGCTGCCGGTGCGCCCCAAAATGGCAACGGTTTGCCCCGGCTCAACCACAAATGACACATCGCTCAGGGTTGGGCGATCGGCCCCGGCAAATTTGAATGCGGCATTCTTAAATTCGACGCGACCTTTGATCGCTGGCAAGGGCTTGGCATTGGCCTTGTCTTTCACTTCCGATTCAACATCCAACACTTCAAAAATGCGCTCGGCGCTGGCCCCTGAGCGCGAGATCGAAGCCGCCAAAAAGCCAAATTGAAAAACCGGCTGTAATAACGCTGCCAAATATGAATTGAACGCCACTAAGTCACCCACACTCAATTGTTGATTGATGACTTGAATGCCGCCAACTAACACAACCAACATGGTGGCGATATTGACGATAAGAAACAACAGCGGAAACGTGACCGAAATGCGTTTGGCAGCATCAATATTGACATCCATCAACAATTGATTGGCCCCACGATATCGGCTGGTTTCGTGGGGTTCACGCGCAAAGGCTCGCACCACCCGAATACCAGCCAAATTTTCTTGCAAAATGGTGGTAAGTTTGCCCAAACGCTCTTGGGCTTTTGAGAATAATGGGCGCACACGGGCGATAAAGTAGCCAAGAAAAACGAAAATGATAGGAATACACGCCAACTCAATCAACGCCAGTTGCCAATTCATGCTGATTAACACAGCCGCGGCAGCAATTAACACAATGACTGAGCCGATGAGTTGCAACAACCCCCCGCCGATAAATTGACGCAACACATCGACATCGCTGGTGACGCGGGTCATTAATTGACCGGTTTGTTGTTGGTCGTGATAACTAAAGCTGAGGGTGCTGAGTTTGTTGAAAATTTGGTTACGCAAATCGAAAGCCACATTTTGCGACACGCGCTCGGCCAAATAAGTTTGGGCAAAGGTAAAGGCTGCCCGCACCGCCGCCGCCCCAATCAACAAGGCCACCCCTTGCCAAATATTGCCAGCCAGCTTGGGCGTGATGCCCTCATCGACGATAAATTTGAGCAGTTGCGGCGTAATGAGGCCCAACACGCTTACCAACACCATGCTGATAAACGCGCCTAACGTAATAAGGCCATAGGGTTTTAGAAAACTGAGCGAACGTCGTAGGGCTTGGGTGTTGCCGCGTTCGCGGGGGGGACGATTATTCATGATTTTATGGCTCGCAAAAAGGCATCATACTCGCGGTAATAATCGGATTCGGCGAAAAAGGTCGAGGCCAGCGCGAGACAAACTGACCCTGCCGAGAAATTATCCAATTCTCGCCATACCATTGGGCACACATATAAGCCAACATACGGGCGATTGAGATGATAACGTTTTTTCTCTTGCCCATCGTCCAGCAACACATCAAAGCTACCCGATAGCGCAATTAAAAATTGTTGCAATTCTTTATGGGCGTGTCCAGCCCGCATTGCACCTGCTGGCACATCATATAAATAATAGGTGCGTTTGATCTCAAACGGCACATGGCGCGTTTCCTCAATAAAGGTCAGGTTGCCGCGTGGCTCAGATACTTTGGGCAATTCGATCAGGTAACAATTGTTGACGGACATACCGAGGGGACATTATAGTAGTGAGTAGTGAGGAAGCCGTGAGCCATGAGCCATGAGCTGTGAGCCGTGAGCCATAAGCCGTGAGCTTTGGTCACGGCTCATGGCTCATGGCTCATGGCTCATGGCTCACAGCCCACAACAACTTTTTCGCGATTTATGCGTAAAATAATGTAAGGAGTAAAAATATGTCATTTATTATCAGAATTGTCGTAAACGCGATTGCATTGTGGGCCACAGCCTATTTGTTGCCCGGCATGACGGTCTCTGGCAGCATCGTCAACTTGCTTATTTTGGGGGCGGTGTTTGGGGTAGTGAATTCATTGGTCAAGCCTATCATCACGGCTTTGTCTTGCCCATTGGTGATTCTTACGCTCGGCTTGTTTATTTTGGTCATCAATGGTGGCATGTTGTTGCTAACAGCCCAGCTTGTTGGCTCTGAAATGATGGTCATTCGCGATTGGACCGTCGCCATCATCGCTGGCATCGTCATGGGCATCATCAATATGATCCTCGAGACGATTGTAGGGTCGGTGGAGAGTTGAGGGTTGATAGCGGATAGCAGATAGTAGATAGTTAAGTGTAAAGAGTTGAGAGCTGAGAGTAATAGTCAAAATATGCAGCACAATTTACTATCAACTATCCGCTATCAACTATCCGCTATCAACTCATCACCCACCCACTCAAACTGTTTGCTACATTGGCAGGTGAAATGGGGATGCGTGGCCGAGAGTTTGAGCTTTTGCCCACAGGCACACACCCAGCCCACGCGCCGCGCTGGGTTGCCACGCACCAACGCAAATGCTGGCACATTGCGGGTGACAACACTGCCTGCACCCACGAGGGCATAGTTGCCAACTGTGATGCCGGGCAGCAGGGTGCTATTGGCCCCCACACTTGCGCCATCTTGCACAATCGTCATACCCACCTCAAACGCTTGTTTACTGCGTGGGTAAAGATCATTGGTAAAGACCACATTTGGCCCCAAATGCACATCGTTGCCGATGCGTGCGCCATCCCATAAATAAATGCCACACTTGATGGTGACGCGGTCACCGATGGTGACATCATTTTCAATAAAGCAGTGATCGCAAATATTGCAATCATCGCCGATAACGGCGCCGGGCAGCACATGCGCCCACGCCCACACCCGCGTGCCTGCGCCCACGGTCGCGCCCGGCTCGACAATGGCATGTGAATGGATAAATGCGGTTGGTGAAATCATTTTTTTTAGCCGTGAGCTGTGAGCCTTGGGCCATGAGCTTGTGAGCTTAGGCTGAATCGTAGCATATTTAGAAACGAAATTTGATATTACACTTGAGATGTTCTGATTGAAAACCAAGTGACTATTAGAATTTAATGAGTTAAATATTATTTTTTATATATATATATTGATATGGTATCAATTAGAGCCTGATACAATATGAGCCAAGATTACAACCAAGTTGAAAATCTTGTTTAAGTAAAACGACACAATAACAATAAACAGTAGTTTAGTCTAAAAAAGATTTGACAAAATAACCTGAGCGAGTGGCAAATAAAGCCCACTTCGAAACCGAGGCAAGCAAAAGCCAGCGTGAAAGAAACCTCTCACCCTTAAATAAAACTATTTCGCCTCAAACCAACCCTAA
>CAMDWA010000226.1 GCA_945877855.1 Thermoflexus hugenholtzii JAD2
GGTTGAGCTAGGTTTCACCTTTTTTTACTTGTTTTCATCTTTTTTTGCTCAAGTTTTTGCCCTTGAGCCGATATGCTGTTTTTCAGTGCATTCGCCTATCTCTTTTGATGCCAGATTGTCTTGCGCTGGAAGTGCCAAACTCCAGTGCCGATTTCACTATCGCTCCCTTAAGCATAGCTTAAGGGAGCGATAGTGAAATCGGCAAAACCTTTTATCAATTTGGAAGCTGCTCTAAACCGAGCGCGTCTCGCCCTCAATCACATCATCATCGGCGCTGCTGGGCTTGGCTGACCCATTGGCCGCGCCATTCTCACCCGCTGCGTAGCCCGATTGCCCAATCTTCATCAGGGTTTCTTGCACGGCTTCGGTAGCCTTCTTAATGCGGTTAATGTCATCGGTCTTAATTGCATCTTTCAGGTCGTTGATCTTGCTTTCAGCCTCACCACGATCTGCCCCGCTGACTTTCTCACCTAAATCTTTCAGCGACTTTTCGGCCTGATAAGCCGTTTGGTCGCCAGTGTTACGAGCATCAGCCAACTCTTTGCGCTTGGCATCAGCGGCGGCGTTCTTTTCGCCGTCTTTCACCATGCGGTCAATGTCGTTCTTGCTTAGGTTGGTTGAGGCCGTAATACTGATACGTTGCTCCTTGCCCGTTGCCTTGTCCTTCGCCATCACGCTCAAAATACCATTGGCATCGATGTCAAACATCACCTCGATCTGAGGCGTGCCACGTGGGGCGGGCGGAATGCCCTCGAGGCGGAATTGACCAAGCAACATATTGTCGGCGGCCATCGGGCGCTCACCCTGATACACCTTTACATCGACAGCGGGTTGCATATCTTCAGCTGTGCTGAAGGTTTCGCTCTTCTTAACCGGAATGGTGGTGTTGCGTGCAATCATGGGGGTTGATACACCGCCCATTGTCTCAATGCTCAAGGTTAATGGGGTCACATCCAACAACAACACATCTTTTACATCGCCGCCCAACACGCCACCTTGAATGGCCGCGCCGATAGCGACGACTTCATCGGGGTTGACGCTCTTGTTTGGCTCTTTGCCACCAGTCAATTGCTTAACCAAATTTTGCACCATTGGCATACGGGTGCTGCCACCCACCAATACCACTTCGGCCAAATCTTTCAGGTTCAAGCCCGAATCTTTCAAGGCTTGTTCGACTGGGCCTTTGCAGCGGCGCACTAACCCTTCGCTCATGGCTTCAAATTTGGCGCGGGTCAACTTCATCATCAAATGCTTTGGCCCAGAGGCATCGGCGGTGATGTATGGCAAGTTGATTTCGGTTTCCATCAAGGTGCTCAATTCGATCTTGGCCTTTTCGGCAGCTTCGCGCAAGCGCTGTAGCGATTGGCGATCGGTGCGCAGGTCTACGCCTTGCTCCTTCTTAAATTCGGCAATGAGCCAATCGACAATGGCATTGTCCCAATCATCGCCGCCAAGGTGTGTATCACCGTTGGTCGATTTGACCTCTACCACGCCGTCACCGACTTCGAGCACACTCACATCAAAAGTGCCACCACCGAGGTCGAAGACCAAAATAGTCTCGTCCTTCTTCTTGTCCAAGCCATAAGCCAAGGCTGCGGCAGTTGGCTCGTTAATGATGCGTAGCACCTCAAGCCCCGCAATTTGCCCAGCGTCTTTGGTGGCTTGGCGTTGGCTGTCATTAAAATAAGCTGGCACGGTAATGACGGCCTGTGTGACTGGCTCGCCAAGATACGACTCAGCATCGGCCTTCAGTTTGGCCAGCACCATCGCGCTAATTTCTTGTGGGGTGTAAATTTTGTTGGTGTTTGCAATCTTCACCCGTGCATCTTTGCTGGGGCCTTCCATCACTGGGTAAGGCACACGCTTGCGTTCACCTTCAACCTCATCAAATTTGCGGCCCATAAAGCGCTTAATTGAAAACACGGTGTTTTCGGGGTTCACCACCGCTTGGCGCTTGGCGGGCACACCCACCAGCCGCTCGCCGGTTTTGCTAAATGCCACCACACTCGGCACCAAATTGCCACCTTCTGCGGTGCGAATGACGGTGGCCGTGCCACCCTCCATCACTGCGACCACGCTATTTGTTGTTCCTAAGTCAATGCCTACGATTTTGCCCATTGTGTTTATCTCCTTTTGTGTTAAATATCTTGCTAAATTGGGTGATTTGTTTTATCACTCACTGTTACTGTGTGCTAATATCGCTCTGTTTGAATAGAAACATATCGGTTTAATATTTGTTTTGTGTTAGAAAAAAGCGCTCTCCAGAAAATGTTTGTCTCCGATTTCAATAAGCTTTGGTTGGGTGAAACCATTAGCTCACTCGGCAGTAGCATTACCCAATTTGCCTTGCCGTTGGCTGCGGCACAAACCTTAAACGCCACCCCCACCCAAATGGGTTGGCTGAGTGCGTTGGCTTGGTTGCCGATGTTATTTTTAGGTTTGTTTGTGGGTGCGTGGGTCGATCAACGCCGCCGCCGCCCCATTTTGATCTGGAGCGACAGCCTACGCGCCATCTTTTTGATGCTGATCCCAGCCGCCGCGTGGTTGGGTTGGCTCACTATGCCTTTGTTATTTGCGGTTACGCTCATTCAAGGCCTGTTAAATGTCTTTTTTCTAGTGGCATACCCGGCTTATTTGCCGAGTTTGGTTGCCCGCGAACACATTGCTGCTAGCAATGCCAAACTGCAACTCAGCGAGTCGGCTTCGCAGGTGGTTGGGCCAAGTTTGGCTGGCTTGCTCACCCAAATCATCACCGCGCCATTTGCCATCGCGCTCGATGCCGTCAGTTACGCCATTTCTGCGCTGTGTTTCAGCCTCATTCACACCCCCGAACTGCTGCCGATTGAGCGTATTGCCAATCCAGATCAATCTCAATCGGCCTTGCTAAAGGTCAAAAATGACATTATCGATGGGTTGCACTTTTTGTTGCGGCATAAATTGCTGCGCATCATGTTGGTTTTTGGCATACTGGCCAATGTGAGCGGTGGCATTACTTACGCCATACTTGTGCTATTTGTGACTCGCGAGTTGGGCTTGAATGCGGTGCAATTTGGCATTGTGATGTCGGCGGCTGGCCCGGGGTCGATTATTGGTGCACTCATTTCGGTGCGGTTGGTCAAACGCTTTGGCGTTGCTCCCACTATGTTGGTCGGCATCATCATGTCATCATTGTCGTCGTTTGTTTTTCCATTGCTGAATGGCTCGGCCTTAATCGTGATGGGTGTGATGATGAGCGCCGAATTTATATTTGGTGTTGGCAGTACGTTGTGGGGGGTGAATGTGATGAGTATGCGCCAAATGGTGACCCCATCAGAATTGCTGGGTCGTGTGACGGCGAGTATGCGCACATTAATTATTGGTGCACTGCCCATCGGGGCCATTGTGGGTGGTTGGTTGGGCGAATGGGTGGGCCTGCGGGCAGCATTGGGTGTGGGGGCAGGCATCGCGGTTGTGATGTGTGTTGTGGCGTTGTCGAATCGTGAGATGCGGCGTGTGGCATCTCACGCATTTGTTGGCTGATTTCGTTGGCTAATGAAGGATAATTGTGCCCTAAATGGATCAACCCAAAGAAGCCACCCGCGGCAACCCCTCTTTTGTTTGGCGTGCGGGTCAAGAACGACGATTAGCCATGTTGCAGGCTGCTGCCCCATTAGCTGGCAAGCGTGTGCTTGAATTTGGCTGTGGCCTCGGCACGTATGTGCGCGAAATTCGGCGTTATACGCCACATGTCATCGGCTTCGATGTTGAAATTGAGCGCTTGCAAGAGGGCGCCATATCGGGCGTGCCGGGCCTGTTGGCAGCGGTTGGCGAACAGTTGCCTTTTCCCGATGCCTCATTTGACGTGGTGTTTAGCAACGAGGTGATTGAACATGTTGCCGATGACCGCGCTTGTTGCCGCGAAATTGCGCGGGTGCTTTGCCCGGGTGGGCGGGCGGTAATTTTTGTGCCGAATCGGCTGTATTTTTTTGAGACGCATGGCCTTTATTGGCAGGGCAAATATCATTTTGGCAATAAGCCATTCATCAACTGGTTGCCCGATTCGTTGCGCAACAAACTTGCGCCGCATGTACGGGCTTATACCGCCGCTGGGTTGCGGGCGTTGTTCGATGGCACAGCCACCCGTGTGGTGCAGCATACCCAAATTTACCCGGGTTACGACAATATTGTGCGGCGCTATGGTGCGGTTGGGCGTATGTTGCGCAGCGTCATGCAAGGGCTAGAGGCTTCGCCCTTGCGTGTGTTTGGGTTGTCACATTTGTTGGTGGTCGAGAAAGAGCCAAGCGTCGAGCGTTGAGAGTTGAGAGACTCCTTGACTTAATACTTAGCACTTTTTACTTTCCACTTTGCACTCAATATGGCACATGATTGACGTTAGCGACATGAATCATTTTGCCTTCGTTGCCGATGATGACGGTGGTAACAGAGGCTGGCGCAACCCCCACCCGTTGAAAATTATCGAAGGGCATGCCTAAGAAATGGGCGACAGCAGCCTTGATCGGGTCGGCGTGCATGACAATGGCGATGAGCGCGGGCG
>CAMDWA010000227.1 GCA_945877855.1 Thermoflexus hugenholtzii JAD2
GATGCTGGCCCGCACAAAATCGGCGGTTTGGGCGGCATTTTTACCTGCAATCCCAATACTGTGCCGCCCGACCGCCACATCAGCAATCGAGCGCAGTGGAATTGTCACCGGCACATCGGTTAAGACCAGCGAATCGTCTGCCAATTTTCTCGCATCTTTATGCAGGCTTGAATTTCCAGCACCTTCGCCCTCTTCAAATTTATAGACCACGGTCGAGGGGCGGCTACCCATGCCAAGCCGAATGGCCCCAAAATCGCGGTCAGTGCTGCGACGCTCCCATAGGCGTGAGCCAAAGCGACTGGTTTCTTTACGGGCGGCAATTTCAAGCAGAGCTGGGGCATCGGGGTAATGATGCAAATAATGGATACGCTGGGCGTTATGCGAGCGTGTCATTTGATTGCGCAGCTCGCGCAATTGCTCTTGATAGGCCTTGCGGCGGGCTGCCAGTGAACGGCGTTCTCCCAACATACTCGACACTGAAAACCCAACCGATAGCACCATCATGATGCCAGTAATAATCATACTAGAAGGGTTTCCTGAGCCAGATGCAAGGCCAAAGCCAACCGTTGAAATCACCGGCAACAGCAATTGCATCAGCAAATTCATCGGCTTATCTGCCGCTTCGGGCGGTTTCGGCACCTTATATTCGCCAAAAGGCAATTCTTGCTGTATGCGTGGGGGGCGATCGATTCGTTCCATAGTAAATTACGAATTACGAATTACGAATTACGAATTAAAAACGCAAAATTAATTGCAATTAATTCGTAATTTGTAATTCGTAATTCAAAGTTAGCCGATTGTATTAAAAACAAGGGTCATTTGGCCGATCTTTAGCGTAGCACCGGCGGATAATGGCACACGTTCGCCATATTTAATTTTTTTGCCATCTAAATAAACCGGGTTGCGGCCTTGAATATCTTCGATATAAAACAAGCCATTGGCCTCGGTGATACAGGCATGGTGGCGTGAAACCGTCGGCGAATCTTGAAACGGCTCAAGATCGACAGCCAACAAGCGGTTGCGTTTGGGGTCACGCGCATCTAATCGCCCAATCAACGCCGGTTGCCAGCGTAGGTCAAATTCAAAGAGCGTGTTTTGCTCGCGCACAAACACGCGGGTAAATTTGCGGCTAAAGGGTTTGCGCTCGGCACGTTGAATGGCATCGAGCGTGCCGCTGGGGCGGCTAATTTTCATACAGGTTAAGGTGCTGTTATCGCCAATACCAAGTTGATCTAGCCCAGCTTCGGTGCTAAGGGCTTGGCTTGAGTTTGGGCGCAGCAACATTAACTCGCCATCAATATTGAATTTGTCTTGAATGGTGGCAATTAAATTTGCCACAGTAAGGCTGCTGCGCACATTGACAGCACGTTGACCAATACTGTTTGGTTTGATATCAAGCGTTAGGTTTAAACGATTCATCATGGTTAAATCACCCGCGTATAGCTGTATTCAACAACACATATAAACCCGAAATGACAATCGAGAACAAAAGTGCGCCAATAATGGCTAAAGCAACATAATAACGAATGGGTTTGGTGCGCTTTTCGATCGGCGGAATGCCATAGACTTTGACCAATGTCGTTTGAAAATCGACAATACTAGCAAAGCGTTTTTGCGGCGCAATGGCCTGCTCGATGATGGCAGGCACTTGCGCCCCTGCCAATTCGGGGCGCTTAAGCGCCAATGGGGTGCGATTGGCAATCACTTGTTGCCGCAGTCGATCATCACGGGTAACTGCCGTCGCTGCATAGCCAGTATGCCCAGCCAACATCTCGTAAAAAATCATGCCTAACGAATAAGCATCGGCGGCAGGCGTGACCGCCTGCGCACCCAATTGCGCCAACACCTCGGGCGCGGCATAACTCGGCTCAACCAACCGAAACATTTGCGCCAAGTTGTAATTGGCGGCATCTTTGGGGCGGAAACACCAACCATAATCGAGCAAGGTAGCACGGTAATGGCCTTCGCTGTCTTTATCGACATAAATCATGTCTGGTGTAAGGCCCATATGCACCAATTCTTTGTCGAGCGCCAAACGCATAGCAGCCGCAACGGTGGTAATAATGCCAGCGGCCTCAGTATGCCAAATATTTGGGTTTTCGAGCAAGGTATGGCTAAGCAAAGACCCGGGTATGGCTTGAAAAACACTGTAAACGCGGGTTTGATCGCCTACCGTCACTTCACCATAGGCTTTGTCGGTTTTGTTGGGGTATGGCGGCAACCAAGCGAGGTGAATGAGGCGCGGCTGGGCGAAAAATTTTTGCATGAATGACGGCGGACGTGGGGCCATTAATTGCACCCACTTGGCGTCACGCTTCAAACGCGATTCACATTCATCATCGCGGTGCGCTACCTTTAGCCAAACCGGTTCGTCATTACGGGCGGCTTCGTATAACACTGCCGTGCGCCACACTGCAATTATTTTGATCACCTTGAGGTCAGCCACGTAATCGCCATAATCAAATACGGGGTAGCCTTGTTCGGCTGGGCAATCACGATCCGAACACCACAAGTGCCCATCTTGGGTTGTTTTGTCACATCGTTCACAGAATCGTTTGATCATAAGAGTTGTGAGTGAAAAGTGCAAAGTGGAAAGTGCAAAGTGCAAAGCGAAAAGTAAATGGTCACTTTGCACTTTCCACTTTCTACTTTCTACTTTCTACTTTCTACTTTTTTTCATTGTAGTAATTCCTCTTCCCAAGCGCATAAGGCTACATCCCGATTTATCGGGAAATTCATCCCAAAACAACAGGAAATCAGGCTTTGGGCATTTTTGCGGCTTTTTTCTCATTGCCAAATTGGTCTTGGCATGGCAGAATATACAAACCCAAATTATTTTTACATGAAAGCATCATTTCATCTTTCCTATGGCTTAAGCCTCGGTTTATTGGCATCGCTTTTAATGAGTGGGGGGCCTTTAGGTCAACCACAATTGGCCCAAGCGCAACAACAACGCGGCCCAATCTTGATTATTCATGATTGCGATTCGACAAAACAGCCCAGCGTCGCTTGCACCATCACGCCGCTAAACCCGGCCGGTGTGCCCTTAACCGGCTTAGGCAAAGATTCATTTGAAGTTTTTGATGGCGACACCAAGATCGACAACTTTGATGTGGCGGCACTGGTCAACCCCAAAGTGAGCGTAAGCTATATGTTGGTGGTTGATTTTGGCATGATCGGGCGTGCCAGCTTGCCAACCTTGAAAGATGCCAGCAAAGAGATGCTGTTATCGGTAACAGACAGTGATCGAGTGGCGATGATTGGCATTAATGGCCCAATTAACCCCGACCTCAATAAAATTGACCCAAGCAAAGAGTCAAACTTTGTCGAAGGCAACCGCCGCAACGACATCATCAATATCATTACACAACTGGTAGCTGTAAATAGCACACCACTTTATGACGTGGTGTATAAAGCCGTTGAACTGACACGCCGCGAAAGCAAGGTCGGGCAACGCGCCGTGTTGGTATTCAGCGATGGCAAAGATGTCAAAAGCAGCATTTATGGGGCCGACGATTCTGTCGCATTAGGACGATCAAACCTAGTGCCAGTCTTTACAATTGGCATTGGCAGCGCCTTAGATGAAAATTATCTAACGCGCCTCGCCACCAATACCGATGGCGAATATATACGTGCCGATGTCAATGGCATTCGGCAAAAATTTCAAGAGATTCAAAGCACACTAAAAACCCAATATGTGCTGACACTCAATACCAAAGCCGACGATGCCAAGCCGCGCAAGCTCAAAATCAAGCTCAACACCAAGTCTGGGGCAGACGAAAAAACGTTTGACTATGCGCCTAAAGGCGCTGTCGCCCCAGCCGGGCCAGCCGCGCTCGACATTGCCATTCGGGTAAATGGGGCACCAGTTGGCTCAAATATGCCCGTTTTGCAACGTGATGCCAAAGTTGCGGTTGAAGTAACGCCCAAAAACGTCACACCAGCCCGTGTCGACTTCATCCTCGACAATCAACCCAACCCCCGCGATAAAGCACCCTATATATTTGAATTTACGGCCAGCTATGCCGCTGGCAGCAAACACGAGCTAAAAATACAGGCGGTCACTGATCCTGCCAAACCCGACCCAGCGTTGGCCCGCACTATCTCGATTGATATGCAAAGCGGCTCAACCGCTGTGACCCAAGTCACCCCACCCTGCAATGATATTGTGTGTTTGATCAGCAATAATATTCTGACCATCGTCGGCATTGCGTTGGTGCTGGTCGGCTTAATCACGGTGTTAGCCATTATTTTGTTGCGCAAACGCAAGCCAGCGCCAGCGCCTGAAAATGCGGGCGGGATCAATGCCGGCATGACCTTTTTGGGCGGAGCCACCAATATGGATTTTGGCGCAAGTTCAAGCAATGGCGGCGGCGGGGGCACGGTTGTGGTTAGAGAAGGTGGCAGCACTAATCTTGGCACCAACCTCAGTTCGGGCGTTGGCATGAGCAATGTCGCAGCCCCATCGACCCAAGTATGGAAAGACGGTAGCGCTGGCGGCG
>CAMDWA010000228.1 GCA_945877855.1 Thermoflexus hugenholtzii JAD2
CCCGCTTACAATGCCGCAAAAACCTTGAAACGTACTTATGATCATCTGCCACATGAAATTGTGGACGATGTGATTTTGGTGGATGATAACAGCCGCGACAATACGATCGATGTGGCATGTGGCTTGCCAATCGGCGCAGTAATTAGGCATAATAAAAATTTGGGGTATGGTGGCAATCAAAAGACATGTTATCGGGTAGCATTACAACGCGGGGCCGACATTGTCGTCATGATTCACCCCGATTATCAATATTCGCCAAAACTATGCGGCGCAATTGCTTGGATGATCGGATCGGGCGAATATGATATGGTGCTGGCATCACGCATTTTGGGCAACCAAACCCTTAAAGGCGGTATGCCGATTTGGAAGTATGTGGCCAATCGCGCCCTAACAGTCTTTGAAAATATGCTTCTGGGCATCAAACTATCTGAATTTCATACTGGTTATCGCGCTTTTACCCGTCAGGTGCTCGAAAATTTGCCATTGGGCGAAAACTCTGATGATTTTGTTTTTGATAACCAAATGATTGCCCAAGCCGCCTATTTTAACTATCGAATCGGCGAGATTTCGTGCCCCACTGTCTATGAAACCGAATCATCGTCGATCAATTTCAAACGAAGCGTCACCTATGGTTTTGGCGTCTTAAATACCTCGATGCAATATCGCCTAAATAAATGGGGGGTACGCCATGATTCTTATTTCACCCCTAACGGCTACAAACTCGATCACGAAGTTTTAGCACAACGCTATCAAATTGTTAATGGTTAATGGTTAATGATCAATGGTTAATCAGTTTAGGGGCGTGGGCGATAAGCTTAGATTGGCAATTAAAACAAATTAACATCTTTATAATTGAATACTGTCAATCCTTTAATAGTTATTAACCATTAACCATTAACCATTGACCATTCATTATCATGAACAAAATTGGTTTCAATAAACCCTGCGTCGTTGGCAAAGAGCTTTACTATATCGCCCAAGCAGTTGGGAATATGCACATTTCGGGCGATGGCGCATTTACTAAACGCTGTCATACCTATTTAGAGCAAGAATTGGGCGTGCAAAAAGCGCTACTCACCACCAATTGCACCCATGCGCTCGAAATGAGTGCCTTACTGCTCGATTTACAACCCGGTGATGAGGTAATTGTGCCCTCATTTACCTTTGTTAGCACCGTCAATGCCTTTGTATTACGCGGGGCCAAGGCCGTATTTGCCGATATTCGGCCCGACACGCTGAATATTGATGAAACGCGGCTAGAGGCGCTAATTACGCCACGCACCAAAGCCATTTACGTGGTGCATTATGCTGGCGTGGCCTGCGAAATGGATGCCATTATGGAGATTGCACAGCGCCACAAACTAGAGGTGATCGAAGACAATGCACATGGTTTATTTGGCAAATATAAAGGGCGCTGGCTCGGCACGATTGGAAGCATGGCCACCCAAAGCTTCCACGAGACCAAAAACTTCACCTGTGGTGAAGGGGGTGCGCTGCTCATTAATGATGCGCGTTTTGTCGAACGTGCCGAAATCATCCGCGAGAAAGGAACCAATCGCTCACGCTTCTTTCGCGGGCAGGTCGATAAATACACTTGGTGCGATGTCGGTTCAAGCTATTTGCCATCCGATATTTTGGCGGCTTATTTGTGGGCACAATTCGAGGCGCGTGATCATATTCAGACCAAACGCCAAATGATTTGGGAGTTTTATAACGCTTCGCTAAAAGATTGGGCGACAAAGCACGGCGTGGTTACGCCGACTGTTCCGGCTGATTGCGATCAGTCGTATCATATGTATTACATTTTGCTGCCCAATTTAGAGACACGAACACGACTGATTGCGCATCTTAAAGCCAATGGCATTACAGCCGTGTTTCATTATTTGCCCTTGCATTTGTCTGATATGGGGCGACAATATGGCGGCAAGCCCGGTGATTGTCCGATTACCGAAGACATCAGCGACCGATTGCTACGTTTGCCGTTTCATAATGAATTGACAATGGCTGATTTGGAGGAAGTGACAGCGGTGATCGAGGGGTTTGCCTTTTAATTTACTCAGGAAACACAATAAGCCTGCCCGTGAATTCATTCACGGGCAAGATAGCGAAGATATTGTCAATAAATAGGGTAAAACAGGTTTTACCGAAATTACGGCTTTCAATTCTACTTTTTATCCGGCACGTCGCCCTCGCCCACAAAAACACGACCCATATAAGCCAATCCGTTATGACTAATGGTGCTAAATGAAATAGGTTTGCCCCCAAATTGATCGGCACGCAGCGTCTTCCAGGTCGCTTCTTCAGGTATAGCCAATTGATAAAGCAATACAAATGATTGCGATAAATCTGGCTTCAATTCACGAATAGCTTGATCGGCCCGCATCTCTTGCGTCGCAGTAACAACCCCAGAGGTATAACCATAGGCCCGCGCCACCAGTTTGGCTTGAGGGTCGCCAATAGCACGATGCGCAACATATACCGCGCCTAAATTAGGGTTTCGTTCAAACTCACGCACAATAAAAGAAACTGGATTCGGGCGCACGGCATTATCGACTAGTTCTGTGCGATTTAGCAATACATGAAAGTTAAACAGATTTAAACAAAAAATACTTACCGCAATGAGAATAAAGGCCAAAGACGAAAGCCATTTTATAGACGAAACTTGATCGATCACCCGTAAAATACACTCAATCCCCAATGCTGTTAGTAAGGCAAACATCGGCACAAGATTGACGGTGCGAGTTAGTGATGGAAAAGAATAACTGACAATCCCGCCGATCAAAAAGCAATTCATGAGGTAAGCTAAGATTAGCCATGTTGCTAAATTAAAGCGCAATGCTTGCCGCAAACACAGCAAAATACCAAGCGCCATAAATATCGAACTTAATGGGTCAACCAAAGCGCCGGTTATATAGTGGCTATTTTTGACAAAACCCAAAAATCCGTTCAAAGTATAAATCCAATTTGGCAATATTTGTCCCCAAAAAGGATCTACTCCCTTCATTTCACTTTGGGCAACGGTTGGACGAATGGTGCGCTCAATCCAATCAGTTTGGGCGGCAACAGGGATCGACGCGATCAAAATACCGAGCGCAAATGTCAAAACAAGCAGCTTGTTTCCCCACAAATTTCTCATCCATGCGCGAATGTTGCCGATTTCAGGTCGATTATCGCCAATAAACACATAACCAAACAAAAACAACACGCCCGTCAACGGGGCAAGCACAATGGTGAGTGGGCTAAAGTAAACCCCAAAAGCAGGCATAAAACCGGCTAGAAAAACGCCAAGCAAACTGCGATTTTGTAAGGCAAAAACAAGAAATGCCGCACCATATAACCACGCGTCAATACCTGCGGCATAACCCGGTTTGGTGAGGCTGAGAAATAAATGAGAAAAGCTGTGACATGCTACGGCGAGAAACCCAGCGCGTTTACCAGCCAATGCATTGGCAATGACAAATAATGGCAAAGTATCAAACAAATGAAAAACAACTTCGGCGATGCGCCAGCCATACACATCTGACCCATACAGCAAAACGGTAAGCGATTGCAAGTAATTTGCCCCAATCGGAACCATGCCATAAGAACCTAACCCGATCGATAACAACGAAGGTAATTTATCTGGCATCTCACGAAAAGTTTTTGCCAATAAAAATGCTGATTCATACATGGCATATTCATCGCCAATATAAGCATAACGCCACGAGCGCAGGTCTTGGGCCATTGCAGCAAAGGCAAATGTCATAATAATGCCATAAATCACCGGTGACAGTGATAGCAAATTAATACGCCAAGCAAGCACCAGAGCCAAAGTTAGCGTAAACGGGATCAGCCAATGCAAAATTACATTGCCATTGGGTACAGCCACACGGTTATAAACAAACCCCAGCCCCAGCAAATAAGCAAATAAGACAATACTCCAGCCCAAATAGCGGACAGGCATAAAAAAACGCGAATTGCCACGTGCCCAATCGATTGCATAAAACGCGAGACAGAAAGCAAGCAAAGCCCCCAGCCATACCCATGTTAAAGTTGCTTTGGGTGTAAACCACACCAACCAAACCAGCCAGCCCGTGAGGCCAAACGCAGCCAGTAAAAACAAAGCCGCTAGTAAACGCCATTTGGGTCGTGGCAACTCGAATGGAGCGGAGAAATAAGTAAGCCGCCAATGTTGCGGCACTTGGGCGGCCTGAGTGTTGTGAATAGATGCGAGGATAAATAATCCACCCAGAATTGTCATAAAAAATGCAATACCAAAATAAGGCACAAATCGCATTTGACAAATGGCCGGCACAAAACAACTGGCTGCGGCCAATGGCTTGAAGGGGTCGTAATTGGCAGGCCAATTTAACCATAAGCGACCATTGAGCATCACCTGTGCCACGATCATTAAGCCTAAGCCCACGAAAAATAGGCTTAATTTCGAGATTCTTTTAAAAACAAGCAACGTACTTGTTGAAGGATATTGAACAGCCATAAAATAATT
>CAMDWA010000229.1 GCA_945877855.1 Thermoflexus hugenholtzii JAD2
GGCAAAACGACGAGTGAAATTAGGTGAAAATAGCCGCATAAAAATCGTAGGTCTCGCAAGTCGGCTTATCGTATTTTTGGAAAAGAAAAAAACACAGGCGTATGATGCTTAATCATACGCCTGTGCTTGTGGGACGGGAAGAATGTAAAAATTAAAGCAATTCGCGCTTCATCACATTTCTTTCAATCGATGGCGAGCCGGGGCCACTAAATAAAAGTGCTAAACATGATAATAAAAGCATTACCTCAATCCGAACTGCGTTCCAACCATTGGGTAAACCCAAAGCCATAAAGCCTTGTGCCCCACCCATTTTTGCTGCAAAAATAGCGACAAGCATATCGCATACTAACAAAGCCGCCGCCAAACGGGTGCCAAAGCCCAAAAGCAGCATCAGCCCGCCAACCGTTTCAAGAATGGCGATGAATGGAGCCATAATTTCTGGCGCAGGAATGCCTAATTGTGTAAAAAACGCGACTGGTGGGGCACCTAATTTTGCAATTCCGGTGAAAAGAAAGGTGAGACCGGCCCCAATTCGTAGGAGTAACGGAATGAGCGATGTATTATTTCCAAATGTTTTAGCTAGCATAAATTAAACCCTCTTTGAATAAAATAGATATTAGTTTTTCTCGTCATTGTGCCGAGATCCGAATCTCAACCATAATTAAGACGAGCCTAATCATATAAACAATTCAATATCACGAATTGGATTTATGATGATGACGATCAATTTGATTTATCCTTAAAATTTATTAAACATGGCAAAACGAAATTCTCATTGCAGCTATTGCGGTGCGCCTTTTGGCGAAGGCCAAGCTTGGCCGCGCACCTGCGCCACCTGTGACAATATCAGCTACATCAACCCTATTCCAGTTACGGTTGTGGTGTTGCCGGTAGATGATGGCGTATTGGTGGTGCGGCGAAATATTGAGCCGCGAATCGGTTGGCTGGCCTTGCCGGGTGGCTATGTGAATTTTGGCGAAACATGGCAACAGGCAGGGGCACGTGAATTGCTCGAAGAGACAGGTTTTGTTATTAGCCCTGACGAATTGCAGTTAATTAATGTGCATAGCACCGCGCACGGTCAAGTGCTTATTTTTGCCAAGGCCCAAGCCCGTCGATGGGCCGATTTGCCGCCATTTGTGCCCAATGATGAAACGCAAGAGGTTACAATTTTGCGCCAACCTGAGGAATTAGCCTTCCCGCTTCACACTCAAATTGCCAAAGATTTTTTAATGAGGTTAACATAATGCAACTACAACACAAAACCGCACTCGTCACCGGCGCTGGCAGCGGCATTGGCCGCGCCATTGCAGAATTATTTGCCCAAGAAGGTGCAAAAGTCGTTGTGCATGATATTTCGCCTAATGCCAAAGCTGTGGCTGATGCCATTGGCGGTGTTTTTATACAGGCCGACTTAAGCGACCGTGAGGCTGTGCGCAACTTGGCTCAGCAATCGCTGGCTGCGTTGGGGGGGCGCATCGATATTTTGGTCAATAATGCCGGTTTTCAACATATCGACAAGGTTGAAGACTTTCCCGAAGATAAATGGGCGCAGATGATTCAAGTGATGCTCATTGCGCCCTTTCAATTAACCAAAGCCTGTATTCCGGCGATGAAAACCAATGGCTGGGGGCGCATCATTAATGTGAGCAGTTTACATGGCGTGGTCGCTAGCCCATTCAAAAGTGCTTATATTAGCGCCAAGCACGGCATTATTGGCCTCACCAAAACGGTGGCGCTCGAAGTCGCCGAGGCGGGCATCACGGTTAATGCCATTTGCCCGGCCTATGTGCGCACTGCCATTGTTGAAAAGCAAATTGCTGATCAGGCCCGCACCCTCAATATTTCTGAAAATGATGTGGTTGACAAAGTGATGCTCGCGCCAGCGGCCATTAAACGCTTGATTGAGCCGAGCGAAATCGCCGATTTTGCGTTGTATCTTGCCAGCAATAAAGGCGCTATTATTACTGGGGCAACCCATATGCTCGATTTGGGTTGGACAGCGCGTTAATTTAAAGACATGAAATCGACAAAAAATGGCGCAGCGGTAGAAATAAGCGAGGCTCAATTCGCCGAGCGTGAACGTCGTTATCGCAGGCTTTCGGCGCTGCGTTGTCAAAATGTTGACGATATTCGTAACTTTGTCAATGATGTCGGTATTTGTATGCTTTTTCCGGTCCAAGGCATCGAAATGCCGAATGTGTATCACGCTGTCGCGGGTTATGACAAAGCCATGACTGCTAAACATGATGACCCAACCATTTCTTTAACTTGGAACACCAAAGATCAATCACTCGATAAGCGTTGGTGGTTTTATGCCAAATACATACGCGGCAAAGCAACGCTTATTTCGCTCGATCTACTGCCCTGTTTTTATGCTTTGTCAGAAAATTTGGGTGACGATGACGATTATTTGCAAGAATATCGGGATGGTAAATTGAGCACCGATGCCAAAACGATTTACGAAACCCTGCTCAAAGGTGGGGCTGCTCACGCGATTCAACTTAAACGTGCTTCAGGTTTTTATGGTGATGAGAAAAAATCGCGTTTTGACCGTGCTTTAAATGAATTACAGTGCGGGCTAAAAGTGCTACCGGTGGGTATTGCCGAAGCCGGTGCATGGCGATATGCATTTGTTTATGAAGTGCTTCAGCGTTGGTTGCCAGCTGTGCCACAACAAGCCCAACAACTCAGCCGTAGCCAAGCCCGCCAAATGATCACCCAACGTTACTTGCAAAATGCAATCGTAACAACCCCAGCCGCACTCGCTAAATTATTTGGCTGGACCCTGCGTGAAGCCCAAGAAACATTGCACCACCTCGCTTAGTTACGTGCTATTCTTTCATTGCAGATTGTTAGACAAATATATCAAGAAAGGGTAAAAACTGAAGAAACGCCGCATTTTTATGCCTTTCTTGATATATGTAGAAATAGAGAAAATTCCTAAAAGATGACGGGCTGGTTTCACTATCCATTTCCCACAACTACACGGTAGGAGATGTATAGCGAAATCGGCAAAATTCTAAGAAAAATATCTATGTTTCTTAGCCTTAATCTACATTTCTGGGTTTTAGAATTTACGTGACATTCATGGAAGCTTCATCATTACGCATGTTTCTGATACAACGTCTTATTCCTTCCCATATTAAGATCTTTATGCCAAAATTGGTTGATCTTTTGCAAGATGTGGTTGATAGTGGGGCAAATGTTGGTTTTTTGCCTCCATTTAATCCAGCCGAAGGACGAAAATTTTGGGAAAAAGTGGCTGTATCTATTCGTGATGGGTCGTGTATTGTGTTGGCGGCACGTGCCGATGACGAAATTATTGGCACAGTTCAGCTTGATCTTGCGACCATTCCTAATGGTTTGCATCGTGCCGAACTCGCTAAGTTGATGGTTCATAGTAGCCAACGCCGTCAAGGTATTGGGCGTATTTTGTTGCGGGCTGTTGAAGATGAAGCCAGAAAAGCCCATCGAAATTTGATCACCGTCGATATCCCCAAGGGCGACCCTGCCGAGGTGCTATATACCGGCATGGGGTTTGTGCGGTTTGGCGAAGTGCCTCATTATGTGCGCGGGGTTGACGGCGAGCTAAACTATACCTCTTTTTATTACAAACAACTAAGAACCGCATAATTTAGGGCCAATGCGCGGCCTAAGACACGCACTAACCCATCAAAATGAAAACCGTCGCCCCAATACGAAGTGAAGGGCGACGGTTTTCATTTTTTCTGCGTTGTGTAATACGAGTTACTGAATTACAGCATCAATGGCGTGAATTAGCCCATTGCCAGTGTTTAAATTCGCTCGTATCACCGTAGCGCCGCCTACCTTTTGTGGGTTGCCTTGCACTTGCAACTCTTTACCGCTTAATGTTTTTAGCGACTTGGTTTGGCTTAAAGCTACGCTGTCATAGCGCCCCTTCACAATATGGTTGTTCAACAATGCAACCAGTTGGGCGTTACTCAAATTTGCCGTTGATATGGCACTAAACGCCAGATCGGTTGGGGCAAAAATAGTGTATTCGCCATTGGTTAAAGTGTTTAATTGGCCGGTTTTTTCAGCCGCTGCTACCAATTGGCTAAATGTGTTGTAACTGCGCAGGGCATCGGGCAAATTATTTAGCCCACTACGCGGAGGGTTATATTGGTCGCAGGCTTCTAATTTTGCTGTTGCATCAGGAATAAAGCCCATATCGTTACCCAAGGATGCCGCCGCGCCGGACACGGTGCGAATATATGGGGTGGTGGTTTTATAGCCCGGTGGGGCAATAGGCATGACAACTAAGTTGTCTGAGGTGGTTGTCACCCCAAAAGTGCCATCTAACCCGACATTGCCACAGGTAAACCACGAGCCGCCATCGGTAATTTTGTAATAAGCATGGCCGAGGGTGGCTTCGCCAATATCGCGCCGCCCATTC
>CAMDWA010000230.1 GCA_945877855.1 Thermoflexus hugenholtzii JAD2
CAATTTCTTTGTTGGTGATACCCGCGCTCACCAATTTCACGACCTCAAGCTCGCGCTCGGTGAGGGGTTCATTGAGTTCTGCCATGCGAGGGTCTGATTTTATCAGTGCCATTGTCGCCGAGATGCAGATACGCCTTATTTGCGGCTTAGGCTTTGGATGGAATTTGGCTAAATTTAAAGCAATCGCCCGAGATTACAAGCCGCACATCACTTAGTAAGGCAATTTCGCCATGGCGGGCGCTGCTGTTTAACACCGTGCGAGCCTCTTCGATGGCGGCAAATTTAAGATGGGTGACATCGCCCTTGACCTGCCGCACCCCTTCGCGCAGGGTGGCGCGTTGCAACCCCACCGATAACTGTTGCCATGCGATGCGATTGAATCGGGGGCTTGCCTCATCTACTGACAATTGCAATTGCGCATAGGCGATATGAGTGGCGGCGGCCACAATGTCGCTATCTTCGGCGGCGGTTTCGGCCAAATTCGCCAGTACGGTGCGAATGCCCGGATTAAATTGGCTGAGCAATGGCATCAATTCATGCCGCACACGGTTGCGCAGGTGATGTGGATCATCGTTGCTGGCATCGTGACGGTAGGCGAGGTGATGCTCGCTGCAAAATGCCTCAATTTTAGCGCGGCTAACCCTAAGCAGCGGGCGCAGCAAACGCAAGTGTGCTGTTTGGGGCGTGTTGATAGGGAGCGGGCTGATTGGACGCATGCCCTGCAACCCCGTGATACCGGTGCCGCGAATGAGGCGCAGCAAAATTGTTTCGGCTTGGTCATCGGCGTGATGGGCCAGCAAAATGTATTTTGCGCCGCAAGCTTGGGCTGTTTGGGCTAAAAAGGCATAACGCAGGTGTCGCGCTGCCACTTCGATCGATACACGCTCGCGTTGGGCATGGGTTGCCACGTCGCCGTGCCCAATTTGCACCGGCAAGCCCCGCGATATGGCAAAGGCTTGCACAAAATTGGCATCGTCGTCCGAATCGCGCCCACGCAGTTGATGGTTAAAGTGTGCGACGCTTGCGGTAATGGGCAAGGTTGTGCTCAATTGGGCAATACATTCGCATAGGCAAATAGAGTCTGCGCCACCCGAAACTGCAATTAACAGGGCTAATGGGCGATCCGCCACATCAGCCATTGCCAATTGCAAGCCACGCCACACCTCGGTGATCATTTTAGGCTGGTGTGGTGGAGGGGTAAAGCGCATTTTTGTAAATTACGAATTAGGAATTACGAATTACGAATTGGGCTAAATCATTAGTGACTCGTAACTCATGACTCATGAGTCACAAGTTGCCCACGATTTAACCTAAGCCCAATTCGTAATTCGTAATTCCTAATTCGTAATTAAACTACGGGTGTAAGCCAGTAAATTCAAGGCCAGCGCGTTCATCCCAGCCCTTCATCACATTTAAGCATTGAATGGCTGAACCGGCGGCGCCTTTCATCATATTATCGATGGCGCAGATGAGCGTGGCCTTGCGACCATCTTCGCTGAGATAAAACCCAACATCGGCCCAATTGCTGCCCGCCAAAATTTTTGGCTCTGGGGCACGCCAAATGCCGCTGGTGGCCTTGACAATGCGCACAAATGGCTCACCCTTATAACATTGGCGAAAAGCTTTCCATAAAGCCTTTTCGTCGGTTTTCTCTTTTAAAAATACATGTACATTGGCCGACACCCCGCGCACCATTTCGATCGACGATACCGTCATGTGAATTGGTGGCAATGGGGCTGCCGCGTTGCCATTGACTGTATTTATCATCTGCTCAACCTCGGCGGTGTGGCGATGGCCTGCGGGCGCATATACCCGCACTGCGCCGCTGCGCTCAGGGTGATGGCTGGCATCGTTGGCCTCGGCCCCAGCCTCGCTGCTGCCTACTTTTATATCGGCCAAAATGGGCAAGTTGGTGTCGATTAATCCTGCTTTGGCCAAGGGCATTAATGCAAGATTGGTAGCGGTGGCGTTGCAACCGACCCCGCTGGCATAGTTTGCGCCCTTTAATTGGGTGCGGGTGAGTTCGGGTAAGCCGTAAACAAATTTTTGCACCCACTGTGGGGCGGGGTGCGCACCGCCATACCACTTCGCATAGGCGTTTTGGTCGCGCAGGCGAAAATCGGCGCTTAAATCGATGATCGTGGGGGCTAACGTCGCCCATTTGTCGATCTGGCTAGTGGCTTCGCCATGTGGCAAGCACAAGAAGATGACATCGCACGGTTTGACATCATCGGGGCGAATGAATTGCAAATTGCCAGCATTCGTGCCACGTAAATTGGGATGGGGCACATGTGCAAATTCGCCCATGCGTGAGCGTGAGGTCAATTGGGTTGCTTCGGCGTGTGGGTGGGCGTTTAACAAACGCAACAACTCGCCGCCCGTGTAGCCTGTGCCGCCAATAATGGCACAAGTTAGTTTTGAAGTTTGAGACATTGTGAGGCTGATTTTAGCGGATGGAGAAATGTGATCTCTTGGAGGTGTATGAATCGTTACAACAACTTAGATCAAAGTTTGGTAAAGTAATCGTTCCTTGTTTTTCGTTGCTACAGTTCGCCAATGCTTTTTATGTTAAGTAAATCTCATAACCTTATTCTCACTATGTTGATTGCCGGGGCGGGTGTGCTGGCTTTGTTATCAATGTTGCCATTTGGACTAAGTGCGCAATCAAACCAACAAAAACAAGCCCATTCTCAGCATATGCATGATTTTTCACAAGATGAGCTGCTGTATGAGGCCGAAGCCGAAATGTTACGTGCAATGGCTGCACCTCAAATACAAGAAGAGGCTGACTATAGCCACCTTGGTCCAAATGCAACCATTCAAATTGCTATTTCAAATTTTGTTTATTCGCCAGCAGTGATTACTGTTACAAAAGGCAGCACCTTGGTCTGGACCAATAAAGACCTTGCGCCCCACACTGTTACACCTTCATCGGGGGACGATTTTGATTCTGGGTTTATGGGGCAAGGCAGCATTTATTCATTAACTGTGACGGATACCAGTAGTATTAACTATTTTTGTGCTTATCATTTTGGCATGATCGGTAAGGTTAATGTCGTGGATGCACCCAATTTACCGCCATCGCCAACACCTACACCTACCGCCTCGCTGGCGGTTGCCCCTTGTTATGCTGCAAAGGGCACTTTTAGCTATGATCCTAGCGTGCCTATAACCACTGTATCGACAGCAAATGCATCGGGGAAAAGTTTATTTTTAATTGATACACGCAACAATCTTGTTTCGTATCGAATTTCTTACACCCAGGTGACCACAATTGAGCAACGTTCGCATATTCATGAATTTATTCCCTCTAATGTTACTGCGCCTGCTCGTTACACCTTGCCCAAAGGCAATTCAAAGGTTGGAGTATGGCAATACGACGAATCGCACCAAAGTGGTTTGCTCGCAGGGCAAATGCATGTCAATATTCACAATGCCAACTTCCCAAATGGCGAAATTCGCGCTCAAATGAACAGTCTTGTGCCTTGCAAACGTGTTTTTACGCCTATAGTGCGCCGCTGAGTAGAAAGTGCTAAGTGCTAAGTGCTAAGTAAAATATTTGGATAGACCTAATATTTTTTACTTTCTACTTAGCACTTAGCACTCAGCACTTTCTACTTTCCACTTTCCACTCCTTCAATAACATTCTTTCTTCAGCACCCCAACAAAGGGTAAATTGCGAAAATATTCATCAAGATCGAGGCCATAGCCGAACACAAATTTATCGGCGATTTCAAAGCCGGTATAGTCGATGTTAATTTCGATTTCGCGGCGGCTGGGCTTGGTGAGCAAGGAACATACTTTTAGGCTGGCCGGTTGGCGTGTGCCCAAAAAACGCAATACATGTGACATGGTATGCCCGCTATCGACAATATCTTCGACAATGAGGGCGTGTTTACCATAAATATCGAGATTGACATCGTGCGAAATGCGCGGCTGGCCAGACGATGACCGCGCCCCAGCACCATAAGACGACACCGCCATAAAGTCGATCATGTGTGATGCGCTGATATTGCGTGATAAATCAGACAAAAACATAATTGCGCCGCGCAACAGACAAATTAAAATCAAATCTTTGCCAGCATAGTCGGCTGAAATTTGCGCACCCAATTCAGCAACACGAGTTTGTAAACGATCTTGTGAAATTAAAATCTCATCTAAGATTGGCTCATAGCCAGCATGAGGGTTGAACTTAAGCATTGCGTGGATTATAGAGGAACTTATCTTTGCATCAGTCGTTAAGCACCGATTGGTAAGTTTCGGCTGTCTTTTGGGCCGTGTTTAACCATGTGAATTGGGCGGCTTGATTTAATGAGGCTACACGCATTTGGGTTTGCAATTCGGCATTACTTAACACAAGTTTTAATGCTGATGTTAAGGCCTCAACAT
>CAMDWA010000231.1 GCA_945877855.1 Thermoflexus hugenholtzii JAD2
AGCGTTGCTATGATTGCTTCGACTGTTTTGTATACTGCGGGGGGATGTTGTTCTTCTTTTTTTTTCATACCCTCTGTTTTACTACAGATTTGAACAACATCCCTACTTTTAGACTAAACTACTGATTAAGCGGCGTACGCAATTCATGACCAATCATCGCGAGAAACTGTGATTTCATCCGCGATATGTCTCGTGCTTCATTATGCGCTAGGCGTAGCGCTTCTTGCGTTTGCTTAATTTCGGTGAGGTCTGTAACGACTGAAAAAACAGCCTTTAGTTTGTCTTGCGTTTTACGTGGTGTCGATGAAACCAAGGCATAAAGATAGCTGCCATCTTTACGCAATAATCGCCGCTCCCAAATAATAGGTTCGCCAGTCAATAACATTTGTTGACGGCGAGACTCAATTTCATTGCAATCTTCTGGTGGGTAAATTTTAGAATAACCCATTCCGATTAAATCGGAGGCACTATAGCCAAGCCAATGAATTAAGGTTGGGTTGACATAATTAAATTTGCCATCCAGCGCCTCAACCATAATACCTTGGTTAATCGAGTCTGTAATTTGTTGGGCAAAGTCGCGCTCTGAACGTAATGCCGCATAAAGGTGGGTATTATCAAATGCCACGCTGGCCCAACGAGCCATTTGTTCTAGCAACGATATTTGCTCCGCGTCAAATGGTTGGCCAATGTTTCGATTAATCGCCCCTAGCACGCCAAGGACCCGCTGATTGCTAATAATTGGCACTGTCAGCATGGCATGCATACTGCCTAAATTCTCAAGCCGCTCAATACGATAAGGCGAGTTAGCATAGTCTGGCTCATAGATTGACTGCCCAGTTTGCCATACCCGCCCCGACAACCCCTCGCCTTTTCTAATTTTAAACCCTATTTTGCCAACATAAAGCGGCCCTATGCCAAAACGCAAAGACATGGTTCGCTCATGATCATCCAGCCAATAAACAAAGCCATCCTCAACATTTAGCAACTCGACTGATTTTGCAACAATACGTTGTAATAAATCTTCTTTGTTTAAGCGGTTATGTAAACCTTGGGCTGTATCATTTAATGCCTCTAAATAACGATTGCGTTGTAGCAGTTTTTGCTGGCCCTCTTTTTGCTGGTTAAGCAATTGCACTTTCGTATAAGCCGCCGAGGCTTGCTGGGTGAGTTTTGCTAATAAATTGACTTCTACCGAGGTAAAAGGTTGTTCATCTTGATCATAGCCAATCACCAATACCCCAATTACTTCATCAACACACTTTACCGGGAACCCGATGCAGGCTTTAAGCGTCTCATCGGCTTTTACAAAACGATGTTTCCAAGCTGCATAATCGGCGACTAAAACAGGCTGGCCCGTTAGCAGAACCATACCGCCAATGCCTTCACCTTTGTTTAAATAATCGTTAAGTGTGCTTTTAAATAGCCCTTGTGCAAAAGCGATCCGAATCGTGGTATCCCCTAAATTTTTGGCTTCGGTTTTTAACCCCAGATAAATATGCGGGGTTTTAGCCAATGCTGACGCATGTTTAAGAATCGTTTCAAACAAGGTTTGCGTTTGGTTGCTCTCTGTGAGGCTTAACGAAATATCATGAAAAGCCTCAATGTAATCATTGAGTTGCTGCACCAATTGCTCAGTTTGTTGCAATCGTTGCGTCACATTCACATCTGCTATGGGGGGGGCAATATCCGTAATTGATAAAGGTGTTGTTTCTGGTGTCAGTGTCGGCTGGGCAGAATTTACCTGAGGCCGCAAACGACGAATGTAATGTGTGACATTGCGATACCAGCGCGAGATACGATGATTGATCGGTGACAGACTGGACCCTCCCGAATTGAGCAAAGGGCTTTTTGACGACAGCTTCGTGAATATTGGCGATATCGATGATTTCTCTGTCACTTATGAAAATATAAACAATTCTGCGCTTATAGCAAAGTGGCGAAAGATGCAATTGCTGTCTATGAATCTCTAATGTAAGCAAAATGCCAGTTCATAAACCATGCCTGTTTTAGTAATGCCTTTGCTAAATTTTACTTCTTGATCCAAAACACATTTTTCGATCCTCACTTTAATAGCAAAGAGAACTGGGTGGCCAAGTCATTCTCAATCTAAAAATAAATTAGCGAAGGTGTTGACTAGAGCAGATTCCGAGTCGATGAAAGGTTTGGCCGATGTCACAATCTATCTCCCACAGCTACGTTGTGGGAGATAGATTGTGACATCGGCCTTTCATCTTTTAGAGATTTGCTCTATATATCGCAAAATGAGCTATAAATATATAGATAGTTGCATTTTTAGATTTCACTGAGCTTTCTATGCGTATAATCTAAGCTTACACTCAGTGTTGTCCGCTATTTTTAAGGTCAGGATGACACATGATTTTGACGAAATTGACTTGTGTTAGCGCTGATTGTTTCTCTTAGAATTTTGTATAAGATAATGAATTTAGCGGTTAAATCCATTGTTTTTTAGGTTTGTGTGAGTAATGCTGTAATAGCCTTACACTCGGATTGCAATGCTGTTGCGAGGTTGTTGCGAGGTCAAAACAATCCTCCTTTTTCCGTAGTGCATTAAGGATACATTTCGTGATATCCTTATATAACTCCAATCGGGATATTTAATAACAACGTGAGTAATCACGACTGTTGCCTTGAGAGAGCAGGTGAACCTATGCAATCACCCAATAATCACATCATCTATCGCTGTCCTTCCTGTAGTTCGCGCGTTTCGAGTAACGATACGCACTGTTCGGTTTGTGGGTTTGAATTAACCCCAACCACCGGTGAGATCGACAAGAAGACGACCGAACAACCCAGCAGTTTTCGTACAGCCGAAACTGCTCCGCCCCCCTCTAAAACACGGGACCCCGCAGCGGCAGCGGCCCCGCCACTCCCTATATCTAAGCCGCGTGAGCCTCAGGCTGTAACAAAGCCAAAAGAGGCACCTAAAACACCATGGGTTCGACGCGATACCAAACCAGCAGGTCAACGCCTGCCATGGGGGGTTATTGGTGTCAGCGCCATGATTGTGTCGTTGATGTTGGGCGCATTGGCGCTTATTCGCAGTGCTTCGACGCCGAACCCATTAATTACACCTGTTATTACCTTTGCCACTGGGCAACCGGGAACAACCTCTGGTGCAAGCAGTTCGAGCACAACTTCAGACACAGCGAAGCCAGTAAGCGCATTTGTGGTACAGGCCACAGCAACGGTGCCCCCACCGACAGCGGTACCCACTGCCGCCCCAACGGCGGTGCCGACGGTTGCGCCAACGGCTGCGCCACCAACAGCCGCGCCTACGGTTGCGGCATCTGCAGCCCAAACGCAAACGCAAGCTGTAACAAACACCGTAGCTGCGCAACCTGCTGCGGCTGCCACCCCGGCTGGCCCCATTATTATTGACTACATTGTGCAATCCAATGACACTTGCACTGGCATTGCGGAAAAGTATCGCTCAAGTGTTAGCGCGTTGTATCAATACAATACCCTTAACGAATCTTGTTTAATCATTATTGGTGCACGTCTCAAAGTGCCATTTAACTCGCGCTTCCCGGGCGCTCCTGTCAATGCCGCCGAAATTCCAAACCAAACGACGTTATATGTATCACAACCTAACGATACCTGTGATAGCATCGCAACAAAATTCCGCATTCCAGTAGCCAATTTGCTAAAGGCAAACGGGTTGAACGAAAACTGTTTGATTGTGACTGGTAGCCGTTTGCAAATTCCAACAAGTGGCGTGATTGAAGAAACTAAAACAACCACCCAAACCCAACAAACACGCCCAAGTTATGGGGTGCCACAGGCTTCTTCGCCGGCTGATCGTGCTGTTGTAACTGGGTTGCAAGATGGCTTTACGATGCAATGGCAAAACTTGGGTGCTTTGCGCCCAGATGAATGGTATGTGGTGAGTGTGCAACCTACCGATGGTGTGAACCCATTGGTATATGAAACCAAGTTGCCATCATTGCGCATCATCGATGCTGCTATTCTCGAAAATGCTGCTGAACGCACCTTTATTTGGGTAGTCCAAGTGAAGCGTGTGACCGCCACCCGCGTGACAGGCGAGCGTGTCTATGAAAATATTAGCCCGCCCAGCGAGCCACGCCGTGTGACTTGGCGACGCTAATTGACAACAACGCAAGTTGAACAAAACCCCAGACAATGAGATGTCTGGGGTTTTTTGTTAGTTGAAATCATATGGTTTTATCAAATCAGAGAGCATATTTAGACAAAATGAATGCCGAAATCA
>CAMDWA010000232.1 GCA_945877855.1 Thermoflexus hugenholtzii JAD2
AACAATATAAATGAACTAGCTTGTCACCCCGACGCGAAGCGAGGGGTCTTTGCATAACATACCGTTGTAGCGTATCTTGAGCAAAGATTCCTCCTCGTTCCTCGTCGGAATGACAAGTATGATATATAATAAATCCAAGTTCATGAGCAAATAGTTGTCACGGTTTTATCAAGGGTGACATCAAAATTCTCGGCCAGCAAATCCCCCTCGACTTTACCGTTGCCGCCGGTAGTTGAGCGTTGCAAGAATATGCTGGTTTGCAAGCCGCTTGACCACGCCGTGCTGTTCCAACTTACCGAGTTCCAACTCACGCTATTCCAACTTACTGAGTTCCAACTGACGCTATTCCAGCTTACCGATGAACCAACAACGTTATTCAAACCGCTGTTGACAATCAGTTTACTAATCGGAATATTGGTATTGGCGCTGGCGCTAGTGTTATATCTGATCGCCTCCTCAGCATCTAGTTGCCCAGCCCCAGCCGTTGTTGGGTTGTAATTAGGCCAAGAACCAGCCCCATAAGCCGATGCCTTCAAGCGATATTTCACCTGATCTGGGGTAATGTTTGGATAAGCATGAAGCAGCGTCGCAACTGCTCCTGTAGCCAATGGGGCAGCCGCCGACGTACCCGTCATCATAAATCCGTTTGTCCCTAAACGAAAACCGGGGAAAGTTTCATACAAATAACTGCTCTTAGCAGGAGTTTTTGCCGCCACACCATAAATCCCATAAGCATGTGCCACGACATCTGGTTTATCGAAACCGCTTTCGGTTCTACCATAAGATGAGAAGGTAGCGATCACATCGTCAGCTAAAGTATCAGTGCCATAATTAGCAACACCGCCCACAGTGATGACAAAAGGATCGTTGGCAGGCGCATAAACCGTATTGGCCCCGCGGTTACCGGCTGAAGTCACAACCACAATGTTGTTAAACCACAAAATTTCCGCGGCGGCGTTGAGCGGGCTGGTGTGATACGACTCGGCCCATGTCGTGTTGAGCGATAAATTTGCGACCCGAATGTTGTAAGTAGCCTTGTGCCGCAACACCCATTCCATGCCTGCCACCACTGCCGACACTTTTGCCTTACCACGCCCATCTGCCACTTTTACATTAAGGATGTTGGCTTCGGGAGCCACACCCATATAGCCTGTCGCCTTGCCATTGCTTGCGATCACGCTCGCCACATGCGTGCCGTGCCCATAATCATCTAGGGTCGAATTGATGTTATCGCCATCCAAATCAACCGACGCCAGCAAACGATTGGTCGGTGAGCTTAGATCGGTGAATGGGGTAATACCGCTGTCAATCACAGCCACGCCGATTCCCTTTCCGGTATAACCCATTTGCCAAACGTATGGCGCATTAATCACCCGCAATGATCGAGAAGGTGACCCCATTGGGGTGTATTCAGCCAACTGAGTTAAGCTTGTCCCTTCGCCTCTTTTGGCAGGCACAATGGCACTGCTCTCCACCTCGCCATCGGGCGAAACCCATTTCACATTTGCATGATTTGCAAGTTTATACAGCGTTGCTGAATCCACCTCAGTCGCAAATGCATTCAACATTTCAAGCTTCAAACGAATATCGACACCCAATGATTCAGCATATTTTTCAACCGTGTCACTGCTGTCAGTTTTCATCACAATAATCGGAATGAGCTTTCCTTTCGCTTGTGCGATCATTTGCGTGAGCGCAGGTGGCATTTTGGTTAATGAAATTGATCCTTGGGTAAGACTTGGGGGTTGGCTAGTAATCGCCACGACTGCTGTTGCAATCGCAAGCGAAATTACTTTTAATCGTTTAATATGATTTTTCATGAATACTCCTGAATAATTTGCAACACCAGATAGTGCTTTAAAAATATCTTTATATGACGCAGTTATAAACGAGAGATATCCATTTATTTATCATGATTGCATCTGTTTTGTCACCGGTGTTGCTCAGAATATAAATAAAATGAAATTAGATTTTGGGGTGATCACAACACCTGTCTGTCCTAGCCCCGTCTTTAGGCTGAGGGGATATCTTGAGAATAATCAAATTGAGCAGCGATGTCAAATTTGCAGATGCGCTAATTTGGCATGATCAACCACCTGCGGAAATTGTGCCATCAGGCGCTTGAGTTTGGGGTCGATATAGGTTTGGCAGAATGGTTTGCTGGGGTTTTTGAAATAATAATTGACAATTTCATCACGCGATGGGGTAAATGCCACGAATGGCTGCACGCGGGTGATAATCTTATTGTCAAATTCGGGTTGAAAATCGGCAATAATTTGTTGGGCTTGGGCGTGTTGCTGGGCCGAATAAACATAAATGGCCGAGCGATATTTGACGCGCATGGCGTGATTTGAGGTGCAGCTATGGCTATACAAATGCGCCGCAATCAAATCCCTAAGCGTAATTTGGGTTGGGTCAAAATGCACGATCACGCCCTCTGAAAATGTGTCATGCGGCGCAATAGAGGCAACCCAACCTTGTTCTACCTGAGCCACACCTTTTAATGACAAAAAAATGGCTTCGGTGCACCAATGACAACTGCCACCCAAGGCAATTTTGTCGAGTTGTAATTGCGTATTTGGCATATGCCATAAAAGACGACTCGTAAGGGCATCAAATTACGTTCTCAATTTTATACTAAAGACCGAGGCGCGATTTGTTTGCATCACCCTATAATCTTTCGGATGGTTAGCGCTAAAACATGATTAATAGCCGCGAAAAAGCGACAACACCGCAGAATATATTGGTGTTTAACTCAGCCGATCTCCATAATGATGATATCAATCGTTTGCGCAATCAATTGTGGATTGGCTTGATGGTGACGACGTTTTTTATTCTGTCTATCACATTAATTGCACGTTATATGATGGGCGACCCAACGCCCCCGCTATCGCTCTTGATTCAAGGGACGCTGCACTCGGTGGTTTTTGCCAATTTATTTTTGCGCAAAACGCGCTATGTGAGCATCACCCAAGGCATTTTTGTTATCTGTATTCATTTAGCTGTGCCGCCGGTGTTCATTCTTTATGGCGGCACACGTGGGTTTGGCGATGTCGCCTTGCTTACGGCAATTTGTGTGTCTATGCTATATGGTTGGCGGCGATGGATGTTTATTACCTTTGGGATCATGGCGATCACCCTCACTTGGGTGCTTTATCGTGATAGCATTGGTCAGCCGGTTGCCCCACTTTTAAATTATTCGGCCCAATTCACCTCACTCAAATTTGTTATTTTGGTGTTGTTTATGGCCTTTATTTTGCGCTATACCAGCGCATTTTACAAAGGGTTGCTTGAAAAATATCGCAGCTTTGCCGATGAACAAGTGCGGCTTAACCTTGAGCTAAAAGCCAATGGGTTGCAATTAGAACAACTGACCCGCAACCTGCAAAGCTCACGACAAAAAATTGTGACCGCCCGCGAAGAAGAGCGGCGGCGTTTGCGCCGCGATTTGCATGATGGGTTGGGGCCAACACTGGCGGCCCAAGTATTTCGGGTCGGCGCTGCCTTACAAACACTGCGTAAAAACCCCGACAAAACCGAGAAACTATTGGTGGATTTGGAAGGCGGGATTAAAGGGACGCTGGCCGATATACGTGAGTTGGTGTATGGGCTGCGCCCGCCGTTGCTCGATCAACTTGGCTTGATGGGTGCAATCACCAATTTTGTGCAACAAAACGAAAGTGGGGTTGTCATTCATCTGCAAATGCCACCCCATTTGCCGTTGCTAAATGCCGCCATTGAAGTAGCGGTTTATCGTATTGTGCAAACTTCAGTTGACAATGTGATCAAACACGCACAGGCCCAAAATTGTCAGGTGCGATTAACGGTGGCAGAAAACATGCTGTGTGTCGAAATCACCGATGATGGTATTGGCATTTCCCCTGATTTTAGGGCTGGGGTTGGGTTAACCTCGATGCGCGAACGCACCGAGGAATTGGGCGGCACCTTTGCCATTGCCGATATCAAACCATCGGGCACACGCTTAACCGCGTCAATTCCATTTTTATCAGCGTCAGATAGTGTTGAAAGTTCAAATTCATGATTAGTATATTCAGTAGTTTAGTCTAAAAGTAGGGATGTTGTTCAAATCTGTAGTAAAACAGAGGGTATGAAAAAAAAAGAAGAACAACATCCCCCCGCAGTATACAAAACAGTCGAAGCAATCATAGCAACGCTAGCAAGCATCAACAAAGGAACAGA
>CAMDWA010000233.1 GCA_945877855.1 Thermoflexus hugenholtzii JAD2
CGCCTAAGGCGTGAAATTATAGGCATTTAGGGTTGGTTTGAGGCGAAATAGTTTTATTTAAGGGTGAGAGGTTTCTTTCACGCTCGCTTTTGCTTGCCTTGGCTTCGAAGTGGGCTTTATTTGCCACTCGCTCAGGTTATTTTGTCAAATCTTTTTTAGACTAAACTACTGATTAAGACAGTTTTTCTTAAAGACAAATGCAAGCATACTGAGCCGAGCAGCGCGTGGTTTTTATGGGGAATTTATGGTTTTACTGTGCTGCGCAGTCGAATAAGGCGACTTTTGTAGCGAATTTTCGCCCCTTCGACTTCAGGCGGGCAATTCGTTTTGTGCTTGGGCATTAGCATCAAGCCAGCCTGAAGTCGAAGGATGCTGGGCTTTTTTTAAGAAACACTGTCTTAAAGATATGCCAAGTTGGTCAATGGGTTACGATTACTTTCGACGTTTAACATAAACTCCAGTATGGCTGCATATTGATGAGGTTTTAGTTAAGCTAAGCCGCAAGAAACGGGGGCGTGATGCACAACCCAGCGCTGCTATTATTGATAGCCAAAGTGTCAAAACATCGGAGGTTAGCGAAGCACGCGGCGTGAATGTGTATAAACAAACGCAGGGTTGTAAACGACATAGGCATGGGTTGGGAACATCTTCTAGGTAGCCGCATTTTGTGATCGTGGTTAAACATCGTTCCGCAGCGTGCTTGCGAATAACTTGCGGGTAAAATGCATGTACATGCGTGAACCACCATTTGAGGCGAGGCACGCAACCCGCTGCCGATGGGCGTTGATGCTTGTGGCGAAAGCAGGCCTACGCTCGATCAGCATCGATATGATTTAGAGTCGCGTTGTTTCATCATTGACACAACGAAAGGAAGAAACATTATGAGTGAAGAAAATAAATGCCCAGTCCCACATGGGACCCACAAACACACGGCAGGCAAAGGCACATCAAACCAAGACTGGTGGCCCAACCAATTGAACCTCAAGGTGCTGCACCAAAATTCAGCCTTGTCGAACCCGATGGGTGAAGCCTTTAACTATGCTGATGAATTTAAGAAGCTCGATCTCGCGGCGTTGAAGCAAGACTTGTATGCGCTGATGACCGATTCACAAGACTGGTGGCCGGCTGACTTTGGTCATTATGGGCCGCTTTTCATCCGAATGGCTTGGCACAGCGCCGGCACTTATCGCACCGGCGACGGGCGTGGTGGCGCTGGATCGGGTACGCAACGCTTTGCGCCGCTCAACAGCTGGCCCGATAATGCCAACCTCGACAAGGCGCGGCGCTTGCTGTGGCCGATTAAGCAGAAATATGGCAACAAAATTTCGTGGGCCGACTTGATGATTTTGGCTGGCAACTGCGCCTTAGAATCGATGGGTTTTAAGACTTTTGGCTTTGGTGGCGGACGCGCCGATGTTTGGGAACCGGAAGAAGATATTTATTGGGGCAACGAGAAAGAATGGCTGGCCGACAAGCGCTATTCGGGTGAACGCGACCTCGAGAATCCGCTCGCCGCAGTGCAAATGGGCTTGATTTATGTCAACCCCGAAGGGCCAAATGGCAACCCCGACCCGCTCGCCGCTGCGCGTGATATTCGTGAGACCTTTGCCCGCATGGCGATGAATGACGAAGAAACGGTGGCGCTGATCGCTGGCGGTCATACTTTTGGCAAGACGCACGGCGCAGGCCCAGCCAGCAATGTTGGCCCAGAGCCAGAAGCCGCCAGTATTGAGGAACAAGGCCTTGGCTGGATGAGCAAATATGGCAGTGGCAAGGGTGGCGACACCATCACCAGCGGCCTAGAAGTGACTTGGACGACGACCCCAACCCGTTGGAGCAGCAATTTCTTTTGGAATTTGTTTGGCTATGAGTGGGAATTGACCAAAAGCCCAGCCGGTGCGCAACAATGGCAACCGAAGCACGGCGGCGGCGCTGGCAATGTGCCAGATGCCCACGACCCGACCAAGCGCCATGCACCAGCCATGTTGACGACTGACCTTGCATTGCGCTTTGACCCAGCCTACGAGAAGATTTCGCGCCGCTTCTATGAAAATCCAGATCAATTCGCCGATGCCTTTGCCCGCGCTTGGTTTAAACTGACCCATCGCGATATGGGGCCACGTGCGCGTTATCTTGGCCCAGAAGTGCCCGCCGAAGATTTGATTTGGCAAGACCCTGTGCCCGCAGCCAATTCCGGTGTGATCGACGCAGGCGACATCGACGCGCTCAAGGCGCAAATTGCCGCCTCTGGGTTGTCGGTTTCAGAATTGGTCTCGACGGCTTGGGCATCTGCCTCCACCTTCCGTGGTTCAGACAAGCGTGGTGGGGCCAATGGCGCCCGCGTTCGCCTCGCGCCACAAAATGCTTGGGAAGTCAATCAACCCGCCCAATTGCAAGCCGTGCTAGGCACGCTTGAAGGCATTCAAGCTACATTTAATGCGCAATCGGGCAAACAGGTTTCGTTGGCCGACCTGATTGTTTTAGGTGGCTGTGTTGGGGTTGAACAAGCGGCGAAGAATGCTGGCCACACTGTGACCGTGTCCTTTACCCCAGGCCGCACCGATGCCACCCAAGCCCAAACCGATGTTGAGTCGTTTGCCGTGCTCGAACCAGTTGCCGATGGGTTCCGCAACTATCTAAAGACCAAGATGTCGGTATCTGCCGAAGAATTGTTGGTTGATCGCGCCCAATTGCTGACCTTGACCGCCCCTGAAATGACGGTTTTGGTGGGCGGCTTGCGTGTGTTGAATGCCAATACCGGCAAGTCTCAGCATGGTGTCTTCACCAATCGCCCCGAAACACTCACCAACGACTTCTTCGTCAATTTGCTCGACATGAGCACCGCCTGGAAAGCCAGCGCCGAAGATGGTGTGTTTGAAGGGCGAGATCGCGCCAGCGGTGCCGTGAAATGGACTGGAACCCGCGCCGACCTCGTGTTTGGCTCAAATTCGCAACTGCGGGCCTTGGCCGAGGTGTATGGCTGTGCTGATGCTCAGACCAAATTTGTGAATGCCTTTGTGGCGGCATGGAACAAGGTCATGAACCTCGACCGCTTCGACCTTGCTTAAGCGCAATTGATACCTGTGCTATTTTGCCCGTGAATTTCACGGGCGAAATAGCGCAGCGGTTGCTGTTCATAAACAGCGCCAATTAAAACAAATTTTTGCCGAGGTCACTTGATATTTGGAGCGGGTAACGCCTTCTTCAAACATCAAGTGCCCTCGGCATTATGTTTTTGGGGTGATTTTTACCTCAGACAAATTGCGCGATAATCATCGATATTGATGGATACGCAATCTCTCATCCAAAATATTGTTGCAGAAATAAAAACTGTATCGGGTGTAAAGGCGATTGTGCTGGGTGGCTCACGCGCTAGGGGAACTCATCATGCCGGATCTGACATTGATTTGGGGATTTATTATGCCAATCACCTTGGTTTAGACCTGCCTGAATTGGCAAAGGTGGCGACGAAAATAGATGATGAACATCGCACACAGGCGATCACGCCAATTGGCGGCTGGGGGCCTTGGATTAATGGCGGGGGCTGGCTTCGCGTTCAGTCAATGCCTGTCGATTTTTTATATAAAGATTTAGACCAGATTAATCACGTCATCAACGATTGTCTGGCGGGTAAAGTTGAGATGGTTTATCAGCCCGGGCATCCGTTTGGTTTTATTTCATCTATTTATCTTGCCGAAACCGCCATTTGCCAGCCGCTTTGGGACCCGGAAGGGTGTATTGCCAATTTAAAGGCCAAAATTACGCCTTACCCGCTGGCTTTGCAAAAGGCGATTATTCAAAAATTTGCGTGGGAGGTCGATTTTTCACTAGGGATCGCCAAGAAAGGCATGGCTAAAGCCGATGTGGCTTATGTCGCTGGGTGTTGTTTTCGGGCCGTGATGTGTATACTTCAGGTGTTATTTGCCTTGAATAAGGTGCATTGGTTAAACGAAAAAGGCGCGATGGCGATCGCCGATGCCTTTCTCATCAAGCCAGCTCAGTTTCAAAGTCGGGTCAACGACATTTTTGCTTTATTGAGCGCTACGCCTGAAACCATCGGTCAAGCGATCATTTTGTTAAAAGCATTAAACGACGATGTGAGTGATCTGTTGCGACATAATCAAGGGTAGAAGGAACGCAATGATGCAAAATGTAACTCGCGCCCCT
>CAMDWA010000234.1 GCA_945877855.1 Thermoflexus hugenholtzii JAD2
AGGCTGGCCTGATATTAAGGCCCAAGCACAAAACGAATTGCCAGCCTGAAGTCGAAGGAGCGGAAATTCGCGGCGAAAGTCGCCTTCTTCGACTGCGCAGCGCAGTCAAACGATAAGTTCTCTATAAAAACCACGCGCTGCTCCGCTCAGAATGCTTACATTTTTCTTTAAGAAACACGGTCTAAAGCCTAGACCGATTGATAAAGCCCAATCAACCCATCCAACATCGCATTATGCCCGTCATCAATGCTCATACGCGCTGGGTTGGCCTGAAACCAAGCGATACTACGCCGCACACCCTCGGCCCATGACACCCCGCACGAAAAATCGGGCACAAAACGTTTAATTTTGCTGTTGTCAAACACCACGCTATGCACTTTATCACCCAACAACGAACCTTCGAGGTCGGGTTGTTTGGCCACCAACCAATCACTGGCAATGTGTTTGATGATCGGCTCAACCCCCAGCGCATGGGCGGCCTCGGTATAAATTTGGTTCCACGTCAGTACCTCGTCACTGGTAATGTGAAAGGCGTGACCGGACAATTGCTCGCGTCCCAACACGCCTAGCAACCCCTTGGCAAAATCGCCATTCCATGTCACTGTCCACAACGATGTGCCATCGCCCGGCACAATCACCGGCTGCCCGCGCAATATGCGATCCATCATCGTCCATGGCTTTTGCCAACTGCCCATAATAAGCGGTATTTGCGACAAACCATAAGTCAGCGAGGGGCGAATGATGGTGACGGGAAACCCGGTTTCACGAAAAGCCTGCATCAAACGCGCTTCGCAGGCAATTTTGTCGCGGCTATATTGCCAGCGCGGGTTTACCAATGGGGTATCTTCGGTCACTAAATAATGGGCGGGGGGTTTTTGGTAGGCGCTGGCCGAGCTGATAAACACAAATTGTCGCGTATTATTGGCAAATAAATCGATATCTTGCTCAATATGCGCAGCCGTAAACGCCACCCAATCAACAACTGCGTCAAACTGATGCCCCGCCAACACTTTACGCACCCCTTCGGGGTCGTTACGAATATCGCCAATCAATTGAGTTGCGCCTTCGGGCACGTCAAAATTGTGCGACTTTGCGCGGTTTAGCACAAACAACGACATGCCCCGCGCAACCGCCAATTGTGAACACGCCGAGCTGATAATGCCTGTGCCGCCGATAAATAGTATTTTCATGGTTAAATAGGTTAAATGAAGGTGTCTTTTGAATAATTTGGGGTAAACCCAAAGGTGTAATGTCGAAATCGTTATATACAGCTTATGTAAAGTTCACTCCACCCTAAATTTTAGCGTTAAATGGCAACCGGAAAATCTTAAATATCTAAGTAAATGTTCCTAGGCGAAACTTTTGGGATTTCGTTAAAATAGCTCTCGATTTTTTGTCAATTCCGACTGTAAATTGTCACATTTTTGCTAGGGTATCATTAAAGTGTGTCAGCTATTTCACACTTTAAGCAATATTATTTAACCAGTGCGTTGGCGTTTAGCCTAATGGCGTGCCAAGCGCAGACCACGCCGACCCCGCAACCAACCGCAACCAATGAAGCAGTTGTGCCCAAAGTGCCTATTGGCACGGCAATTAGTGCTGCGGTGACATCGGTGGCCCAAACCGCTGCCCCCATCCCGACAACGACAGCGCCTGCGCCAACAGCAGCCAAATCCCCCACACCCGCGCCAACGCCTGTGCCGACGTTAAAGCCAGCCGCAAATGCGGGCACGATTGTGATAGGTAATAACACCACTGGTATCGAAGTTGAATTGGCAGCAGGGGCAGGAACCAAGGCTGTGAAGGATGCGGGCGCGGCGTGGATACGCTACAACGGGTTAGTATGGGCCGACGTTGAGCCGAATCGTGGCGATCGAAAATGGGAGAGCCAAGCCAATTTGGAAACGCGATTGAAAGAGGCGGCTGAGGCTGGTTTGCAAACGATTCTCATTGTGCGTGGCGCACCCAAGTGGGCACGTCAGTTAGAGTCGGCCTCGTGTGGCCCGATTAAGCCCGATGCGATGGCTTATTATGTGGTTTTTCTGCGCGATATGGTGGCGCGTTATAGTGCCGCGCCTTATAATGTGAAATATTGGGAGATTTGGAATGAGCCGGATGTTGCATCTGAGGCTGTTGCCAATATTCCCGATTCACCCTTTGGCTGCTGGGGCAACCCCAAAGATGAGTATTTTGGCGGCGGGGCCTATGGCGAAACACTCAAAGTGGTTTATCCGCTGATTAAAAGTGCCGACCCCAAGGCCCAAGTGATCATTGGGGGCTTATTGCTTGATTGTGACCCGCGTGTTGCCAAACCAGACAAAGATTGTAAGCCGTCTAAATTTTTAGAGGGTATTTTGAAAAATGGCGGCGGTTCATTTTTTGACGGTATTAGTTTTCATGCCTACGACTTTTTTTATGGCAAACCCGGGCAATATGGCAATGGCAATTGGGACAGTGTTTGGAATGTAACAGGGCCGGTCTTGGTAGCCAAAACCCGTTTTATAAAAGAAGTGTTGGCGCAACATAATGTGAAGGGCAAGTACCTCATTAACACCGAAACTGGTGTTTTGTGTTATCAATGTCAAACAGTTCCGGTTGAATTTGAAATTACCAAGGCCTATTATGTGCCGGTTACTTATGCCACGGCTGCTGCCGAGGGCTTGTCTGGCAACATTTGGTATAGTTTGAGCGGTTGGCAAGACTCTGGCTTGCTTAATAAAAATCAGACCACATTGGCTTATAAGGCGTATCAGGTTTGGTCACAACAAATGAAAGACATGCAATTTGTGGCTGAGAATACGGCGGTGCCGGGCGTTAAAATTTATGAATTTAAACGTGGCGATAAGCGGGTATGGGTGGCTTGGTCAAATGATGGCAGCCTTAGGCCGACCAATGTGGCTGTTCCGGTTAAATCAATTGTTGATGCATTGGGCAACCCCAAACCTTTACCTTTAACGCAGATTGACATCACCCCCCTTTACATTGAACTTGAAAAATAAATCTGTTTATCCATCGATTGTATTTTCCCTTCTTATGTGTTTGTCGCTGATGGCAGGGTCTATCCGGCCATCAGCATCGACTGCTAGCGACAATAAGGCCGAACATCGAACGTATATTCCGACCTTGTTGTCGCCCGAAACCTTGTTAACACGGGCCGCCCCTATTTGGCCCAGTGGCGTGGCCCCCAATAATAGTAATCAGGTGGCGCTTTTTCGCGCTACTTTTAACCTAACGCGCCCACTCGAGAATGCGCAATTGCAGATTTTTGCCGATACACGCTATGACGCTTGGATAGATGGTTTTTGGGTGGGGCGTGGGCCAGCGCGTTTTTCGCGCACGTTGCACGAGTTTGATGTCACCTCGATTGGCACATTATTTACCGGCCAGCACATTATTGCGGTGCGGGTGCAATTTGCCCCCAACACCCGCCGTTCCGAATCGCAAATTCCGCATTTAGTGGCGCATATTCAGGGCACTCAAGGTGGCGAGCAAAAAATTGTGGTCGCAACAGATACCTCGTGGAAGGCGCAACTCACGGATGCGTGGCGCAGTGATTCGCCGCAAGTGCATTCACAAGCGCTGATTGGGCCAAGCGAAATTTTAGATTTTAGCCGTTTGCCTGTCGATTGGAATCAACGCGGGTTTAATGATCGTAATTGGGCCTATGCCATAAAACAGCCGGGTTCGGTAGCGCTGTTTCAGGCGCGTAGCATTCCTAGTTTAATGCGACAAGAGATCATCCCCAGTGTCAGCAATGGCATTGTCGATGCAGGCACATTATCGCCCGGCAATAGTGTTGTCGAGATCTTGAATACCGGGAATGCACGCGGCACATTCAATTTTTATACCACCGCTGCCACCAATGTGCGTTTAGAAATATTGGGGATCACTGGCGCACCCCAGCAAGTGTTGCTCAATGGCAATGCCTTGGTTTGGCAACCGGCTGGCGCAGCCCGCCCCGATGTGTATGTGGCAAATGCCTTCGTTGGGGCCGGTGCGCAAGAATTGGCCTTGAGTGATTTAATTCCTTATGGCACAACGGTGATTATTTCAAAGCAAAATGTAGTTTTATCTAGCGCGTTTACCCAAGGCGTTCACGCTGGGCGGCGTTTATTATTGGCTAACCCTGTTTCAAATAGCGACGTGC
>CAMDWA010000235.1 GCA_945877855.1 Thermoflexus hugenholtzii JAD2
TTCACTGGGTTGCAGCCAAATACACCTTACACGGTGACATTTGCGACACCGGCGGGCTATCAGCAGACCTTGCTGAATGTGGGTGGCGACACGGCTGACAATGATGGGCTGGTGATCAGCAACATCGTGTTGACTCCGGGCCAGCACAACCCGACGATTGACAGTGGGTTCTGGCGACCGGCCTCGTTGGGCGACCGCGTATGGCTGGACGTGAACAACAATGGCATCCAAGACGCTGGTGAGCCGGGTGTGGCAGATGTGACGGTGAAGTTGTATAGCAATGGGGTGGTGGTGAGCACGACGCAAACCAATGCCAGCGGCGGGTATAGCTTCACAAACTTGATCAGCGGGACATATACGGTGACGTTTATGTTGCCGGGTGGCTATATCTTCACCGCGCCGAACGCGGGTGGGGATGAGGCGATTGACAGTGATGCGGACACAACGACGGGCAGCACCGAGCCATACAACGTAACAAGTGGTAGTAGTGAGCCGCGTGTGGACGCTGGGTTGTTTATTTTGCCGCAGCTGAGTATTGACAAGCGCGTGACGACACCGGATGGCGGCGGGAGCGGCACGGTGGTGCGACCGGGTGATGAATTGGTGTATACCTTGATCGCCAAGAACACAGGTAGCACAGTGGCGACCGGCGTGGTGGTGACTGACCCGATTGACAGCCCGGTGGTGCAGTATGTGGCGGGTAGCGCGGTGCCAACGCCTAGCCGCAGTGTGGGGAACAATTTGATTTGGGAGATTGGGACGTTAAATCCGGGTCAGACCAAGGAGATTGTGTTCCGTGTGCAGATCTTGGATGTGTTGAATGCGGTGACAGTGATTACAAATGTGGCGCAGATTAGTGGTCAAGAGAGCGGCAGTATTGTGACCAGCCGGAACAGCAATGTGGTAGATAACCCGTTTGAGCCGAGCGCGGTGACGTTGGTGAGTTTTGCGGCGCTGCCGACAGGCAACGCGGTGAACATTAAGTGGGTGACGACGAGTGAGATTGACACGTGGAGCTTTGCGCTGTATCGCGCCGAAGGGCAGCATAGTAGTGACCAGATCTCGGATGACGCGGTGAAGGTGACGGCGAATGCCATTTTGGGCGAGGGTCGTGGCGGTGGCGGCGCAACCTACGCGTTTGCTGATACCAGCACGACTGCTGGCAAGGTTTATACCTACTGGTTGGTCGAGACTGAGACGACGGGTCGCACCAATGTGTATGGGCCAGCCAAGTGGGGCGGCAGCGCCAACACCGGCAAGGCGACGAAGGTCTATTTGCCGATGCTACGCAAGCGATGAAATGGTCAATGGTTAATGATGAGTGATGTGACTCCGCTTTTAGGGGGTCACATCAGATCTCTATAAAAATATGCTCTACAGACATTCCATTGCCAATTTCTGTATGTCTTGTGCTGTATGTTGTTGTAGTAATGGCTGCAAAGCATGTTTGACTTGTTCATTTTGACCAATAAAATGGTCAAGATGAACAAGATATAGTTGTACTGGGTTGTAGCCCAGTGACACATGACGAACAGTATTAATGATTCGAGCGCATAAATCGTATTTCTCTTCACTGATAGCCAAAAAAGCAAAGCAAAGTAGGGCTAATTGCTCTGAAGCTGGTATTTTTAATTGTAGGGCTTTGCTCAATGCAAGTTTTGCAAATCTTTTGGCTTTTAACAAATCACCTTGATTACAATAGGCTAGACTTAACTCGATATGGGTACGTGTAATGATACGGCGATCATTAAAGTGAACACTATCCTCTAGTATTTTGTTGCAAACTTGAATCGTGTCTGCGTAGTTGCCCATCAATCGATAGATTGCTGCCATATAGCACAAAGTGTTTTTAACATTAGCGTCTTTTTTTAATTTCGTGAATTGTTGTAGTGCCTTTGTAAAATTAGCAAGGGCATGATCAAATTCGCTTTTAAGATAATGAAATAACCCTTGATAAAACAAAAAGATGGCATCGGCTTGATCGAAATTTAATTTTAGGCGACGTTTAGAATAATAATCATACTGAGAAGTGTTTCCCGAATTAAGCGCTAAAAGGCACAAATTGTTATACAACTTAATTTTTATATCTTCATTTTCTGATTTTTCTGCATAGTATTCAGCCTCTGCGCTAAAAGTGCTGGCTCTTTTGAAATCACCGATTATCATATATAAGTGTATTATTTTCAGCAGACTTTTGGCTAGCAACAATGTCTCAGCTAAGTTGTGTGCAAGATCATATGTTTTTAATGTAAAAGATTCTTGGTCTTCAAAGTCAGAATTATCTAAACACCAGTCGCTATACACGATACGTGCTTGCACAATGAGTGAAAGCGGAACCGATAACGATTTCTCAGCTTGCGCTAACACATTAAACAATTTCTGGATGCTTGATTTTCTATCATCAGAGTGATACCAATATGCAGTTAAGCCAATCCATAAGCGCAAAACGCAATCAAACTGGTGTGCCTGAACAAAACTCTCTAAAGCTTTTTTAAAATTTGGGTTATGTTGGCTGACAAACCGATGCCACTCGAGATTAATTCGCACATTCGTAAAATGTTTGTTGTGATTTTCAATCAGATTTAAATAATAATTTGCGTGTTTTTGGATAAACGATATTGCTTGCTCAGTATCATTTAGTTGTTGCTTCGCAACTTCACGGATAACAAAATAGAGGCTGTATAAAGGGGTTGAATCGGTCACAATTTCAGATTCACTACGAATTTTCAGCAAATTAGCGGTGATTAATTCATAGAGAGAAGCGCTGATTGTGCTTATATTCATCGAGTCAGCTACCGCAGATAGTGCCTCGAGTGAGAATTCGCCCTCAAAAACACTACAGATTCCAAATAACTTTTGGGCGTTTGGGCTTACCAATGCAACACTCCAGTCGATTAGGCGAAACAAGCTTTCAGCGTGACCTTGGGGGGCTGATGTGCCCGTATTGGGGGTGGTAGCTTCAATCAAATGTTTTTTGAACAGGTCATATAAAACAGGTGGTGGAAAAGTATGCATACGTATGGCTGCTACTTCTAATGCCATAGGTATACCGTCTAATAGATTACAAATATCTACCAATGCCCGTATATTCAAATAGCTGCGGCTGAGTTTAATATCGTTGGCGTGAATAAGGTTTAGCAATAAAGCAAGTGCCCCCGGCGCTTCTCGATAAAGTGACTCCCACTTAACACGCATTTTGGGCAAATCGAGCGGAGCCAGACACAACACCTGTTCTTCAGGCGTATCTTGATCTAACGTAAGCGGTGACCGTGAGGTAGTTAAGATTTTGATATGGCGTGTGTTTTTCAGAATATATCGGACAAACAGTCCGACTTCAGGCATATGCTCACAATTGTCTATTACTAAGAGCATATGACGATCTCTTAGATGTTCTGTCAACGCATCAACTGGCTGTTCTATGGTCGAAAACAACCTTTCGAATTGAGTAATAAATAAGCTGGCAATTTCATTCATGGTCAACATAGGGTAATGGGCCAGCAATACGACCAAGACACCATCCGAAAAATCTTTGCGCACCTTTTCAATCACCTCGCTCGCAATCGCCGTTTTGCCTACACCCGGCGTCCCAGAAACTTGAATCAAACGATATTGTGGTGATCGCAACCAACTCACCAACTGTTTGATTTCGCTGGTTCGACCCACTAAGCGGGTGCGCGGAATAGGTAGAACTGAGCTTTCAGTATTGGCAGATGAAGACTGGATTGGGCGCACTCGTTTGCGCCATTGCGCGGCTAATTCAGCTAAATAAGAAGCGGTAATCCCTTGTGGGATCTTGAGCACCTGCGCAATACGCAATGCAAACTCGCGGGAAGGAATTAAGTGCCCCGATTCAAGTCGCCGATAAGTTCCATGCGCACAACCGATTTGTAGCGCAACCTCCGCTTGTGTGAGGTTAAGCGCATGGCGTCTTTCTTTAACAGTAGTTTAGTCTAAAAAAGATTTGACAAAATAACCTGAGCGAGTGGCAAATAAAGCCCACTTCGAAACCGAGGCAAGCAAAAGCCAGCGTGAAAGAAACCTCTCACCCTTAAATAAAACTATTTCGCCTCAAACCAACCCTAA
>CAMDWA010000236.1 GCA_945877855.1 Thermoflexus hugenholtzii JAD2
CATTTCGTCAATCCCCTGCTGTTTGCGGCCCCAACACCGGCGATACCGTCACTAAAAAGCGCAGTCCGGCACAAGCATGTGGCGGCAAGCAATCTCGCCCAGCGCCATCCAAATAATGCTGAATAAACTCGACATCGGTCAATGCCAACTGCGCCATGACCCGTTGAATATGTGCCACAGCCGCCAATTCGACCAGTTGCCGCACCGCCTGTGGATTGTCATCTAATTTCAGGGCCGGCACAAACACACGTTGGATCGAACCCAAATCGGGCGCACGCTGATTCGATTCGAGACGCGAAATCAGCGCTTTGCTATAACCAACCGCCCGCCCCAACTCAGCTTGGCTCAGCCCCGCTTGGCTGCGCAGGCATTTGAGCAGGTATCCGAAGGTGGGGGTGCTCATGCCGAATGGGTAAGCGGGCTTACAGCCCCCTTTACATTTGGGGTTATTTGAAAATGAGCGGCAATGGTCTTGGCGACTTGCGCCAAGCGCTCGGCCATGCCCAATAGCAGACACACCGTCAAATACAGTGCAATACTGCCCAGCGACAACAACAGCAAACCGAATCGGGTAATCATTGATTGAAGGGAAGTTAGTTTATTTTTCATGGTTTTATCTCTTGCCAACATTTAACCCGAAATTGCCTTGCCTCGGGTCTTCTTTTGATATACAAAAACAGATACAAAAAGTGACACCGAGGGAAACGGGCATGTGAAAAACAAAAACGCCAGCGACATAAAGTATGTCGCTGGCGTTTTTATTCTAAAAAAATAGAATGCCGAACTCACTATATCGATCTTACAGGCATGAGCGTTGCTCATGCCTGTAAGATCGATATAGTGAGTTCGGCGAGAATCGATTTGCTACCCTTTATGGATGGGTCACTTAAATCTCTCTAAATCCGCACCTTGCGCGTAATCTGCCCGTTGCTCTCCCAATACGTTTGCTTGTTGGCAATGCTGGGGTCAGTCGGTGCGGGCTGGGTGTTTTGATACCAATCAACAGCGCGGGTGCTGATAGTATGCTCGCCCGGGCTGGCATTCGGCCAGTCGAGCGACCAAAAGCTCCACGCATACGCGCCGGTTTGGCCTTGATCATAGCGTGCGAACTGCCAATCGCCATTGTCAACCTTAAACTCCATGCGGTAAATGGGGCCACCCCACGCTGCGCCGTGAATTCGCAATTTGCCATTGTTGCGCACCACTCGCACCGGAGCCGATTTGAGCAAGGCTTTGCCAACCAAGTTTTCGGTCCAAATGGTTTCGCCGTTGCGCTCTTCTTTGCGAATGGTGACATAATCACGTGCCATAAAGCGATTTTGGAAGCGCTGTGGACGCACTTCGATGCGCTTCAGCCATTTCACACTGGCGATGCCATACCAACCCGGCGCAACCAAGCGCAACGGGTAGCCATTGGCAGCCGGCAAATCGGCCCCATTCATGGCATAGCCAATCAAAATATTGGCATCCAATGCCTCTTTTACCGACATAGCCCGCGCAAAATTCACCTTCATCGGAATATCGCGCACCTTCTCTTCGCCCTCATCTGCGCCCCAAAACACCACTTCCAATGCCGAATCTTTTAGCCCAGCCTCATACAAAATTGAGGCCAGCGGCACGCCGCTCCAACGAGCATTGCCGATACCACCGTGAAAAAATGGCAAGCCATGATTGCCCGAACATTCCAACGTAAAAGTCACATCTTGGCGATAGCGATTTTTGATCTGCGCCAGCGATAACGACAGCGGGTTATAAACCTGCCCAGTCACGTCCAGCTTCCAATTGGCCGCCGCCGCCGCACTGATGGCGGGTTTGCCATAATGCGCAATGCTAAAAAATTTGTCATTCGGCGTAATCCACGTATCGGCTTTCTCCCACACCAATTGGTTGCCAATCACTTGCGGCACTGGGTTTTCGGCCATTTGGTCGAGCCACGGAATTACTTCATCATCGGCTTGCAGCGGCATGGCCTGCGCCACCCCAGCGCCGATAAATGGCAACGCGCCCAATCCGGCTAACGCCGCCCCACCCGAGGTTAACAATGATCGCCGTGAAATTTTGTTGCTTGGATTTTTATTCATTGATTATTCTCCTTATAAAATATCAAATTGCCTTTTGATATTTATAGCCGAATAATCGCAAAAAGATAGCGGCAAACGTTGCCAAAATGTTGCCTAAGCTGTCAACACGACCAACATCTCATCTAATACCTGCTCGTGCGTCAATAATTTTCCGGCCTCCCAAGCAGCCTTAATCTCTGGAGCAACAAACAGTAGTGTAATATCTGACTGAATTAGTAAAAAGGATTTCCATATCGTAGGCATCATAAAAGCCCCTGTGTCCTTACGCAATGTATCAGCAACACTAACCCAACGAGCCGTCATTAGCCAGTTTTTATCCATTATCATCAGCTTTGTTACACTTACCAATGCATGTGCAACTTCTATTTTGCTCCCGATTTCACGGATTATTTTTATAGCCTTAATCCACTCCTTTATGGCATCATTGCGTCGCCCTAAACCGAGTAATATGCGTCCATAGCCCAGTAACCACCTCATACGTGATTCTGCCATGCCATTTATTAGATTTAAAGCGATACTTTCTTCTACCAAAGGGAATGCCTCGTCATATTTATTGCGATATTCAAACATCAACGCAAGCTGTTGCGCAATGCCAGAGAGCACCTGATTAGCACTATGCCGAAATTCTTTAAGACCAACCAAATTTGTCAAATAGGCAGGATTACTCTGTTCTTGCGCCGCAGCAGCGCGTTTACCAATGTCATACGCATTTTTCGAGATTTCCCACGCATCATCCCATTGTTCTTCATAAATCTTTATGGAACCTAAGCATAGTAAATACCAACTTTCGCCAATCAAATCATTCGTTTTTTGTGAGAGCAGTAGCCCTTCTTCGTTAACAGACCTCAAGTGATCAAGTTCTTTTTGTTGGGGCAACTCGCTCCGTATCCATATCTCGTCACTTAACCCACTTAAAAATGCATTTCGATCTGTAAATGATAAATAATGGCGATACTCATAAAGATAGCGTGTTGCTTGATTTGCTTCGTGAATATACCCCCAATATTGCCAACAATAACGCACCCCAAAAACAATTTTCCAAACCAAAGATACAGCGTTTGCTACGTTTGTCATTTCATCAGCTTCGATTTGATTTTGACACCATTGCAACGCACAACGGATATTAGGCAAGGCACTTTCAACCTTTTTTCGATACATTATTTGGTCAATTGTTTTTTCAACTTCATATAAGCACCCAAATTCACACGCCAAACCCGCAAAATAGGTGGCATGCAAGCTTGCAAATTGCTTAATTTCATTCGTTACTTTCGCCAAATCACCTGCATACTCGCGCACAATTTCATGCATGACATAATACGACGATCCATTTGCATCAGTCATACGATACAACAAGCTACTGTTGATCAAAATCAACAAATCATCTACAAAAAAATTGTCAAACTTGGAATCAATCGACACCGGCCCCAACACAGCACGAATTGCCTCAAGCGTTGCCCCACCAACAAACACACCCATGCCGCGAAACAGTCGCTGTTGCTCTATAGAAAGCAATTCATAACTACGATCAAGCACTTGTGTGAGCGTTTGGGTGATTTTGGCTGATTGTTTAGTTAACCTACGTTGCTGTATCGACAATGCCTTAAGTGGGGTAATCAACCGTTGCAACAGCTCAGCAGGCGAATATAAACGCAATTGGCTAGCCGCCAACTCGATTGCCAATGGAATACCCTCGAGCGGTTTGCAAATGGCGCTGATGGCAGCATCATAAGCGTTGGCTTGAGCAGCGTAGCCCGCCGCGCCCACTACCGCTTGCGCCCGCGCCAAAAACAAATCTTGTGCCGATGCCCTCGCCAGCGGCGATAGGGCAAACGCCAGTTCACCCTCAACCCGCAACAGCAC
>CAMDWA010000237.1 GCA_945877855.1 Thermoflexus hugenholtzii JAD2
TGAGTTTGCGCGGGCAGTGGCGCATACGTTTGGTTTAGATGAGACCTTGATCGATGCCACTTCGTTTCGTGATGTGGCTTTGCGTGCGCCACGCTCACCCAACTTGGCCCTCGATGTGAGCAAAATTGAGCAAGCCCTAGGCCGCAAAATGCCCGATGTGATGAGCGGTTTGCAAAAATTTAAACAACTGCGTGAAGCCGGATTTGTGAATAGTCTGAAAGGATTGTGAGAAAATTCACAATACGTGGGCAAGCAATTTTTTTATGGCATTTTGACGTTTGGCTTAACGACGTGGCTGATGGCTGCGGCGCAATTAAGCACGCCTATAGCCGTCAACGCTGCCATAACCGCGGCTGGGGCCAATGAATTTCCGGCCCAAGTTGCCACCCCCGCGCCCGATGATTCAGTCGTCGATCAGCCACGAGTTGAAGTTGTGGCAACTTCGGCCCCTGTTATTCGCCCCACCCGTGCTGTGGTGATAGGCGACCCCACACTCAAAGTGGCTGGCATCGGCGATACATTAGCCTTGTTTTCTGCCCAATCTGGTTTTTCGGTCACCGATTTGGCGCAGCGCAACCGTTTAACCCAATCAAATGTATTATTGGTGGGGCAACAATTGCGAATGCCGCAGCCATTTACGCCCAAAATTGCCTTACATCGGGTTGCCCCGGGCGATACGTTGCTGGGTATTGCTGCCCAATATGGGCTTGCACCCTATGTATTACAACAAATGAATAAGCTACCCTGTGCCGATTGTTTGGTGGCTGGTCAATTGTTGCGCATTCCCCAAGTCACGGTTGAGGGCAATTTGCCCCAGCCATTTGCCCAAATTGATATCGACCCCCCAGCCCCTATTGCAGGCGAAGTGGTCAGTATTCGTGCCTACACCTCTGCGCCAATTCAATCGTTTGAGGGCAAAATGGGCAATACCCCCTTAAATTTTTATAAAAAAGCCGAAGGTCTATATATTGCGATCGTCGGCATTCCAGCGCTTCAACAAGTTGAAGTGGTTGATATTAATTTGAGCGCCGTCACTGATAGCGCCGCAAAAACCGAATTACAAGGCCGAATTCAACTGACCCCCCATAATTATGGGTTTCAAAATGTATTTGTCAGTTATGGCCTATTGCCTTTGCTTAACCCAAAACTAAACGAAGCCGAACAAGCGCGACTCGATCAAATTTATGGAAAATATACCGATCAACAGTGGTGGGATGGCACGTTTAAATATCCAGCATTTGGCGATGTAACCTCAACTTATGGCGCACGTCGTAATTTTAATGGCGGCATCCTCAATACTTATCACAGCGGTATGGATTTTCGGGCCTTTGTGGGCACGCCCGTACAAGCCCCCGCGAGCGGCCAAGTGGCAGCGGTTGAGCAGCTTGACGTGCGGGGTTTAGTCGTATTTATCGATCATGGGCGTGGGGTGTTTAGTGCTTATTGCCACTTGAGTGAAGCCAATGTAAAAGTAGGGCAAATGGTAAAAGCTGGCGATGTGATTGCAAAAAGCGGTAATACGGGGCGCACCGAAGGTCCTCATCTACATTGGGAGGTAGCCGTAGGCGGGGTGCAGGTCAACCCAGCCACATGGTTAGCCTCAGCCGTGCAGTAAGCTAATAAAATACCCCCATGAAAACCGATTTTTTTTATGGGGGTATCGAAGCTGGCGGCACAAAAATCAATTGTGCCATTGGCAATGGCCCAAACAATATTGTGGCTGAGGCGCGTATTCCGACAACCACGCCAACTGAAACAATCGCTGCGATCATCACCTTTTTTCGGGCGCACCAAGCTCAATACCCGTTACAGGCCATTGGCATTGCCTCGTTTGGGCCGGTTGATTTAAACCCACATTCGCCAACCTATGGTTACATTACCAGCACCCCCAAGCCGGGGTGGGCCAATGTCGATTTGGTGGGGGCAATTAAACAAGCATTTAATCTGCCAATTGGGTTTGACACCGATGTCAATGGCGCAGCGCTCGGCGAGTATCGTTGGGGAGCGGCACAAGGGTTAAGCTCGTTTATTTATCTCACCGTCGGCACTGGTATCGGGGGCGGCGGCATGTTCAATGATCAGTTAATGCACGGCCTTGTGCATCCCGAAATGGGTCACATCCCCATCCCACACAACCGCCAGCGTGACCCTTTTGCTGGCGTATGCCCATATCATGTCGATTGTCTTGAGGGCTTGGCGACCGGGCCAGCGATGGAAAAACGTTGGGGCACACGGGCCGAAAATTTGCCACTCGATCACCCAGCATGGGATCTGGAGGCACATTATTTGGCGTTGGCGATGCATACATTTGTGTGTATGCTGTCGCCACAACGCATCATTTTGGGCGGCGGGGTCGGCTCACATCCCAATATTTTGCCACGCGTGCGCAAACAAACCCAAGCCGCGTTAAATGGCTATATTCACGCGTCAGAAATTACTGAGCACATCGATGCGTTTATTGTTGCACCGGGCTTGGGTGATCGTGCTGGTGTGTTAGGGGCAATTGCATTGGCGATGGCGGCAGGCTCAAATTAGCTGCGTTAAAATTAACCTAGGTTAATGTTTAGAATTAACCTAAATTATTATGACGAATCAACCTGCATTCACCCCTTCGCCCTCCGCACCCCAATCCTCTTGGCGTGATTGGTTTGTTGGTGAAAAATTAGAAATTTTGTGTGTTGTCATTACATTTGTGACAATGATTGCTGGGCTTATCACGTCATATCAGCCATCGTTGTGGGTGGTGACGACAATTTGTTATGTCATCGCTTATATTACGGGTGGGGTTTACGGCTTTATTGCCAGCATCGAAGCCTTGCGCGAAGGCGCGATTGAAGTCGATTTGTTGATGATTTTGGCGGCATTGGGTGCGGCGTTGGTGGGGCAACCCTTCGAAGGCGCGATGTTGCTATTTTTGTTTTCGTTCTCAAATGTGCTACAAGGGTATGCGCTTGGCAAAACCCGCGATGCAATTCGCTCGCTGATGAAATTGCGCCCGACCCAAGCGCTGGTAAAGCGCGATGACGGCAACGGCGTACGCACTGAGATGATGCCAATTGACCAACTCAATGTTGGTGATCGCATCATCATTCGCCCGGGCGAGCGTATGCCGCTAGATGGCTCGGTGATGGAGGGCAGCAGCTCATGTGATGAATCTTCGATTACGGGTGAATCGATGCCAGTAAGCAAACGCTTGGGTGATAGCGTTTTTGCCGGTACGATCAATCAGACCGGCAGCCTAGAAGTAAAAGTAACGCGCTTGGCACAAGATTCAACCATTGCCAAATTGATTAAGTTGGTGGAAGATGCCCAAAGTGAAAAAGCCGAAACCCAACGTTTTCTCGATAAAGCCGAGCGTTATTATGCGGCAGGGGTGATTATTTTTACATTGTTGCTCATTATTGTGCCCATTGTCATCTTCGGCGAGGCCTTTAGCAAGGCGTTTTATCGCGCAATGACTGCAATGGTGGTGGCTTCGCCGTGTGCATTGGTCATTAGCACACCGGCCTCTATTTTGTCAGCCATTGCCAATGGGGCGCGGCGCGGGGTGTTGTTTAAAGGCGGGGCTTACTTAGAAAAAGCCGCCGATATTAATGTGGTGGCTTTTGACAAAACCGGAACCTTGACCGAAGGTAAGCCGACCGTGACTGATGTGACCATCATCCCGTTATTTGATGCGCCCCACCGACATTTAGTAACGCACGATACCACCTATTTAACGGTTGAGCAAACCTTGGTTGAGCGCAAAAAAATGTTGGAAGATGTTGCGCATCGTAGTTTGAGCCATGAAGAAAATACCCTATTGTTGTTATCGGCGGCGGTCGAAGCCAAATCTGAGCATCCGTTGGCGTTGGCAATTGTAAAAACGGCGATTGATCGTGGTCTCAAAATCCCCGAAGTGACCCGATTTCAATCAGTTACAGGGCGCGGGGTGCAAGCC
>CAMDWA010000238.1 GCA_945877855.1 Thermoflexus hugenholtzii JAD2
TAGAGGTGCGCCGGTGCTGCGTCTTAATTTCTGCCAAATTGAAGACGCGCCACCGGCGCACCCCTACATTTACCGCGCCGCCAAGGCGATATAAACGCGCCGAATGCCGCTCAAATCAACCGCCTCATATGCGCCGATGTCGGCGACGCCGCCCCATATACGCGGCGTTCCGCGCTGGTCGGCAGGTGGGGCCAACACAATATTTGCGGCGTTTTTGGCGGGGCTGTTGGTCAATAAGGCGTGGGTGGGTGGCGCACCGCCATCAGATGCCAACGGGCCGAGCAGTGGGTCGGTGTTGTGATTGTCGTTGCTGGCGATTAAAAATGTTTTGCAACTGTTATCGCTAATGATATTGTTGCCCAACGAATTAAACACCACTGTGCCCGATTGGCTGCAATTGGGTGCGCTACCCGACAAAATGCTGTTAGCGATGCGTACCTCACCATTTGGGCCAGCGCCCGGCCACGTGGCGGCCAACACACTGCCATTAATGGTGACATTGGTCATGGTCAGGCCGCCGCTGCTCACGCGCATGGCACTGCCTGTGGCTTCCTCAGTGAGCACATTGCCGCTCAGGGTGACATTGACCAATTCGGCATTGCCGCTAAAGTGGCTGAGGCCAGCCCCGCGTTTGGCGGTGTTGCTGTAAATGGCGCTGTTGCTCAAAATCATGTCAGTGTCGTTTGAAATGCCGCCGCCAAATTCGCTGGCGCGGTTGTTGTAAATACGGCTATTCATCACGGTTAATTTGCTGGGCAGGGCCACGCCGCGTTGGTTGTTATAAATACCTGCGCCATAGCTTGTGCTGCTGTTGTCGTAAATGGCGCTGGTGTCTACCAACAACTCACCGCCAAAGTTATATAGCCCACCGCCCACGTTGCCATTGATGTTGCTGCCAATCACGTTTAACATCCCGCCGACATTGCGAATCCCCGCGCCATAGCTCACGCTGCCGTTCAGCGAATTTGAGTAAACACTGCTGCCGATCAAGGTCATGCGGCCCGTGTTTTCAATCCCGCCGCCATTCTCGGCGCGGTTTTCGTAAATGGCGCTCCATTCGATGATGGCCTCGCCGCTGTTATAAATGCCGCCGCCCGATTTGGCAGAAAAGCCATGCACACGGCTATACAGCATATGAAGTTTGCCGGTGTTATTGATGCAGCCGCCGGCTTCTGTGAATGACGAGTTTGTGCGAACACAATCAGTTAATTCTAAGCGCAAATCACCTGCATTTGTGATGGTAGAGTTAGGATTGTATGTAGTATTTAATACTGTTTTCAATTGGGTGTTACGAATGATCGCTGTGCCTGAAATTGTATTGTTTAGTTGCACATATGAACCGGTTGTGACCCAATTGCCGCCATCAATGTTCAACTTGCCGAAATTTTCGATCCGACTAAGTGATGAATCACATTGGTCAAATGTTAGTTGACCCGTAGCCATATTAAGAATAATGGAAAAATTGTTACTACCGACATTATAAATTTTACATGTACTCAGCTTTGTTTTACCGGCGTTGCTGAATCCGCCGATCAACAGTGAGGCAAAAGTTACATCTCCCTCTTCGGTAATTAGCATATTACTATTTGACCCAAGTTTGGTTACATTTACCCCTTCACCTGCAATCGTGATGGTGCTCGAAAAAACACTACTGTAAATATCATGGTCACCGGCTGGCACAATAATGGTATCAGCACCTTTGCCCTCTGTGCAGCCCCCAACAGCGCTATCGGTGTTGGCAGCAATGATGGCATTGCGCAAATTACATTGGGCTGGGCTGGGGTTATTTGAGCTTGTATTGACGATAATGGTATTGGCGCGTGCGGTTTGGGCGTTGGCTAGCCCAATTGCACATGCAACCCCGATCACACACAGACCGGTTTTAAATGGTTTCATTTTCATGTTTTGATCTCCTTTTTCTAAAAATTTATCCATAAAGCAAGGCTCACGCTAGCCCTATGTCGACAATAGGCGCTACGAATCTAATAGATTAAGATGCAGAGTTGATGTGTTGGTTTTTAGGTGAATTTTATAAAAACCAGTGTTTTATTTTTAATATACCGCGTAAGTGATTTGCTTTGTGTTGGTATAGTCGTTAGTATAGTATTAAATTGCATGAAAATGCTTTGTCAAAATTTGACAATTTTGAAACCTCGGATGTCTTAGCGCAGCTTGATGTTGTCGCCGCGACTTGTGCTAAGACATCCGAGGTTTATGCGCGTTGCAGCTTGTTGGATGCGACCCACCATAACGGCTTTTCAAGATCAACAGTGGCGATTTCGGCGAAAATCTTTTGCAGCTTAATCAATTTAAATGGTATAACACCCACATGACAACACCCACTCCAAAAATCCGCCTGCTGATTGCCGACGACCAAGAATTGATCCGCGATGGCCTTGCCCTGATGTTGGCCAAACAGCCCGATATCGAGGTGGTGGGGGTGGCCGAAGACGGCGAAGAAGCCATTCGCTTGGCCTTGTTGCACACGCCCGATGTAGCTTTGCTCGATATTCAAATGCCACGCAAAACCGGTATCGAGGCCACCCGCCATATTCATCAGGCCTTACCTACCACCCGCATCATCATTCTCACCACCTATGACGCCGATAATTTGGTGTTCGATGCCATTCGGGCCGGGGCGCATAGCTATTTGCTCAAAGGTGTAAAGTCGGCGGTGTTGGCCGAGGCCATTCGCAGTGTTAAACGCGGCGAGTCACAACTCGACCCATTGGTGGCGGGCAAGGTGATGGATGAATTTAGACGCGCTGTTAATTTGACGGTGAATGACCAAGGTCATCTCGCTGCCACCCAGCCTATTGCGGCAGGGCGCTCGCCGTTGATCGAAACCCTGACCGAGCGCGAACATGACATTCTTAGCCTCGTGGCGCAGGGGTTAAGCAACAAAGAAATTGGCGATAAGCTCTTTTTGACCGAAGGCACGGTCAAAAATTATATGGGCAATATTCTCGGCAAATTGCATGCCAATGATCGCACCCAAGCCCTGATTACAGCCGTGCGGCATGGCTTGGTCACTATTTCATAAATTTTCGCCACGAAGCACACAAAGCACGCAAAGATTTGCGTCGAAAAGGCCTTTTCATTTGCGATTTTTGTATGCTTTTTTTGGAAAAATTTAGGTTGTGTGTCAGCCCTCATATGACCTAAGTCACGCACTTGAGTCATATGTGGTTTCTGCCTTCGGTCACTAGCAAAATGGGGTTGGTTTTTGTATGATTTTGTGCAACAGGACAAAATCATGAACAATCTAACTAAAACAACCGCCACAACCGCAACTAAATCGGTGTGGAATCTCAATAAAGTTAATCTTTTCGTCGATCTTGGCATTTTTGCCGCGTTTTTTGTCGCCCGTGATGCGCATATGACGGGTATTACCATTCACGAATGGTTTGGCTTGGCCTTTGTCAGTATGTTGCTGACCCATTTATTGCTGCATTGGCGCTGGGTGGTGGCCGTTACGCGCAAATTCTTTAGCCAATTGCCCACCATGACGCGCTTAAACTATGTGTTAAACGCCTTACTGTTGCTCGATTTTGGTTTGATCGCCGTATCTGGCATCATGATCTCGCGCAGTGTGGTTCCGGTGCTGGGTTTAAGCATCTCGGGTGGGCGACAATGGGAGGGGCTGCATCACCTTTCTGCTAATATTGTGTTTGTGTTGGTGGGCTTGCACGTGGTTTCACATTGGCGCTGGATTGTAGACGCAGTCAAACGCTACATCATTGCCCCACTGACCGGTAATCGTCTTAATACGGCAGCTTTGAATCGTGGGGTATGAGTCGTGAGCCGTGAGCCATGAGCTTTGAGCTTTGAGCTTTGAGCCTTGAGCCTTGAAATAAGTCATAAGTCATGAGTCACGAGTC
>CAMDWA010000239.1 GCA_945877855.1 Thermoflexus hugenholtzii JAD2
AGGCGCATGCAAATGCACGATATCGGCATGTTGCGTGGTTTGTGCCACCCAACGCGGAAATTGAAAACTGATCGGGGCCGATTGCACATGGATTTGTCGGGCTGCCTTGATCACGTTCACCCCATTCATCGTTTCAATGACGGTGCGATTGGTGGTATTGGTGACCAACACAGTCACATCATGCCCCCGCTTCACAAATGCTTCGGCGATGTGGCGAATGTGGTTTTCCATGCCACCCAGCACGGGGAAATAATCTTTATAAATGTGAACGATTTTCAAAGCTTGCCTCGGTGTTCTGTGTGTGTGGTCGCGGCTATTGAGAAAATTCACTCAGGTTAAGAAAAAGTTGATCTGGTAATACAGGTAATTCTCGAACTTCGATTTCTTTCCCACCAAACAATTTGACACCCGGATCATGGCTATAGATACATTCAGCGCCAAATGCAATAGCAGTGGCAACTATCATACGGTCAGCTTTAAGTTCATGTCGTGTTTTTCCAGATTCACGCAACTCTTTAACATCGAGTGATCCGTTATAGTTACGCCACAATCTCGCAAAGTGCATTGCAGCCAATGCCCCATAATCACCGACTATAAATGAACGCTCTACACGTGACTGTATATCAGATAAGAATGCACTATTGCCATCAATCAACATTTCTCCCAATACTATTGATGGGATTAAGATTCGCTTATCATCTTTCTTAAGTTGACTTAGAAATACCTCTGCACGGCGAATCATATCAACTTGAGTACTTGATGACTGCCGTTTTATCCCCCATATTGCAATGTTTGTATCAATACATATCACACTCATGCAAATACCTCTTGGCGTAAATTAGAAACATAAGAATCAACATCTTCAATTGCATCAAATCTATTTCCCAAAAGGTCTGCTAAATCTTTAAATGCTTCATCTATGGGTTTATCTTCATAAGATAGTAATTCCTTAATTTCAAATTTGATAATTTCTAAAGAACCCGTATCGATTTTTGCTATACCACGTAGTCCAACCCACGTATACAACCGTGTTCCAATCTTACGCACCAAGTCATAATTTTTCACATCGCATCCTAATTGCTTGCCATTGGGAAGATCAATCCATACCTTTGGTGTTTTACCACCCACCCAAGTTACATGACCATATACAGCTTGTTCAGAATACATAATTGGATGATTTGGTATTTTTGTTTCTGCCAATAATACTGTTTCTATTTGAATTGATCCATTCTTTAATAAAAACTCAGCAGGTGTGGTGTGTCGATTTAAAAAATCATGTATTCCAATTAAATGGCTTAATGGCTGTGCCTTGAAATGTAAAAATTGTTGTTGACCTATTAAATGGGCAATCTCTTGGTATGCTGGGACTGCAACCTCAGGTAAAATTGAATCACAAATAAGGCCAGTGCTGCCTTCAACAATGCTCACTAAAGAAATTCCTAAAGCTTCTTTAGTGAGCTGTGGGCGTGTTTCTTGAATATAAGAAACGATTAATCCCTCAAAATGATTTAACACTTTTGCTAACTCGCCCAAGCGTATTTCGTTGGGTTTGATATTCGAGAATCTAATACCAATCGTAACTTTCCCCATCACACCACCTAATCCAACTACATTTTATACTAATTTATCTTAATTTAAAAGTAACTTTGATACTAAAAAACACTTTCTGTAATTATTAATATTGTGAAGAGGCGTAAAACAAGTCAATCAACTTAAACATAAATTTGTTGATCCCTAAAAGTAAAATTTTTTGCACTAAACTTACCTCTTTAATTATGGAAAATTCACACATTTCTTCTGTTTTTGAGCGCCATATTAAGCTTGAAACCAGCTTTAACACCCGCGATGCCGGTGGCTATGTCACCCACGACGGGCGGCGGGTTCGTCATGGCGTGTTGTTTCGCAGCGACGGCCTCCATCGCTTGTCGCCAGCCGCCCGCGAGCGATTGTTGGGGTTGGGGCTGCGCACCATGATCGATTTACGCACATTTGGGGAGATCGACGAACACCCCAACCCATTTGCCAGCTCACCCCACACCCAATATAAACACTTGCCTATTTTCGAGCAATATGAGCATGGCTTGCCACCTTCGCTCGAAATTATGTATGAGCGCATGTTCGCCCGCAAACACGCCATTCGCAAAGTATTTGCCGCCTTGGCCCAGCCCAATGCTTTTCCAACCTTAGTGCATTGCGTGGCTGGCAAAGATCGCACCGGTGTGGTGATTGCGCTATTGCACAGTTTATGTGGTGTGCCCGATGAACACATCGCCGCCGACTATGCCCTGACCCAACAACTGCTGATGCCATTGGTACAGCGGCTTAAGGCCAAAGGGGTCGAAGATGGGCTAGACCCCGATCATTATGATAAATTGCTCAAAGCCGACCCCGTGCCATTTATGGCCGCATTTTCGGCGGCTCGCCATCACCACGGCGGCACCGAGGCCTATCTCGCCTCAACCGGCATCACCGCCACTGAACTTGATCGTATTAAGCATCAGTTGTTAGAGGCATAAGGGGGTGACAGGGTGACAAGGTGAGAGGGTGACAAACTCACCTTGTCACCCTCTCACCCCCACACCTTGTCACCTTGTCATTATTATTTGCGGGCAAACTCTTCGGCCTTCAGCACCAGTGTTTTGTCGCCGATAAACAATGGCACACGCTGGTGCAATTGATCGGGCTGCATATCGAGAATGGGGCCATTGCCATTCGAGGCATAGCCGCCAGCCGCTTGGGCGATGAAGCCGAGCGGGTTGGCCTCATACACAAGGCGTAATTTGCCATTTGGGTTTTTCTTGTCACCCGGGTAATAGTAGACACCGCCCTCGAGCAAATTGCGGTGAAAATCGGCCACCAGCGAGCCAACATAACGCAGCGACAATGACTTTTTGGGTGGGTTTACGCCTTCGCCTTGCATCCAGCGAGTATAGGCTTGCACTGGCTCATTCCATGAACGTTGGTTGGCTTGATTAACGCTGTAATATTTGGGTGTATGTGGGAAGCGAATATCGGGGTGCGACAAAATAAATTCACCCAAGGTTGGGTGCAGGGTAAAGCCGCTCACACCGTTACCGGTGGTATAAACCAACATGGTGCTGGGGCCATAAATAACATACCCCGCCGCCACCAATTCATTGCCACAACGCAATAAATCGTCAATATCGCCACGCCCGCTCTCAGTTTTGCGTTTATAAATGCCAAAAATCGTGCCAACACTGACATTGGTGTCAATATTCGATGAGCCATCGAGTGGGTCAAACACCAGCACATAATTGCCATAGCCATATTGAGACGGAATATTGATCATTTCATCCTCTTCTTCAGAGGCCATGGCACAAAAACGACCAGTAAAGCTATTCATGCGAATGATGATGTCATTGGCATACACGTCTAGCTTTTGCTGAATTTCGCCCTGCACATTCATAATGCTGGTTGCGCCCATCATATTGGTTAGCCCCAAGCGGCGGGTTTCACGCGCAATCAATTTGGCGCACAAGGCGATGTCATACATGATTTGCGAAAATGTGCCGCTGGCACCCAATTCGCGTTCACGATCGATAAGGTGGCGTTCGATGGTTATGAGTTTGTCCATGAGTGAATTATAGAATTACAAATTGCAAATTACGAATTACGAATTACGAATTTTGGCAAGTGGCGATAAAACAAATCATTAAACCAGTAGTTTAGTCTAAAAAAGATTTGACAAAATAACCTGAGCGAGTGGCAAATAAAGCCCACTTCGAAACCGAGGCAAGCAAAAGCCAGCGTGAAAGAAACCTCTCACCCTTAAATAAAACTATTTCGCCTCAAACCAACCCTAAA
>CAMDWA010000240.1 GCA_945877855.1 Thermoflexus hugenholtzii JAD2
CGTTAGGAGTAACAGAAGCCACATTCCCCATCGGCCCCATTGGGCCAAGAGCAATCCCTGATCGTGCTGATGCTAAAGACAGTAATGTCATTTGTTAATAATACGCATCGGCATAAAAAAGGTTGCGCAAAAATGAGGTGTAAAAACGATATTGATCGGAGCGCCGTCATCCTGACGGCGCTCCGATTTGGGTATGGCTTTAACGCACCACGTCAAACACTTTGACAATAACACTGTCATTGCGAACAGTGGCTTTGCCCGGGTTTGTTACCCGCAAACGCCCTTGATCGTTATATAAACCCACTTGTAGGCGATATTTACCGGGCGGCAAATTATTGGGCAGGGTAATACTAAAATTATCATTAATGGCGCGGCCCACTGTCCAAGTGACGGTCGGGGCGGGCGTGCCATTGTCACGCGGCTCACGGTCATCACCTTGGGCACGCAAATTGTCAGCATTGGCGTCTAACACATGCACATACGTTTTATAACCAGTGGCAATCCGGCTACGCGCTACCCAACGCAAACCCACTTCCATCGTCTGGCCCGGCTTAAAACTCTCGGCATTCAGCCGCACCGATTCCAACGCAATGGGAGGCATTTCGGCCCCAATATCAATACGTCCGCCATTACTGACAAAAATATTCAACGTGCCCGTCACTGGCAAACGGGTTCCCACTGGTGGTTCAGTCGATAAAATTTGACGCTCCGGTAAAAATGAGGGGCGCTCAGCCACCACCACCGTCCAACCAACCGATTTTAGCGTGTCTAACAAACCATTATCCAGCGCCCGCCCAATCAATTCATTGGGAATAAGTTGGGTAGCAATAACAGAAGCAGAGGTTGCCGCGCTGACATTGCCCCCCGGCACGGTGGCAACTGCCGCCGGTTTGGCTGGGGGCAAATCGCCCGGCGGGTCGGTATACAAACGATACACCGTCACATATAACGGAATCAACCCCAACACACATGCAAAAGCGATGGCCGATAACAACCACACCAACATATCAGTGCCACCCTCAGAGGTGCGAAAAATAGTCGTCATGCCAGTCATACTGGTCATGCCGCTTGATGTGTTGCCAGCGTTGGCAGAGGTTAACCCACTATGTGGGGTTAATTGCGAGCCATCCGAGGCCACATTGCCTTTTTGAGAGGCCGCTGCCGAAGCGCCCGATGCGGCTGCTTTCGTTGACTGTGAGCGATTGGGGCGACCGGCATCCCCCCTTGGCGCGGCCCCGCTGCCGATCATGGTGTTTTCTTCGCCCTGCCGCAAATAGGCATCAAGCACCCGCGCTAATTGGTTGGCATCGCGATAACGATTGGCGGGGTCTTTTGCCAACGTTTTGTTCACAATCGCCTCTAATTGCAACGACACCCCTGCGTTCAGACTATGCAATTCTGGGGGCTGCGCAATAATATGCATCCGCGCCAATTCTTTCGAATCGCGGCTCTCGAATGGCAAACGCCCAGCCAACATCTCATACAACATCACGCCAATCGAATAGACATCACTGGCGGCTGATGTGGGGTGACCGGCGGCTTGCTCGGGCGCAAAATATTGCGGTGTGCCCCAAACGATATCGCTGCGTTCATTCGACAAGGCCGTATAGGCCCGCGCAATACCAAAATCAGTCACTTTAACCCGCCCACTGGGCGACATCATTACATTTTGTGGCTTTAGGTCGCAATGGGCCAACCCGCGATTATGAGCGCTGCCGACCCCTTCGCACACTTGGCGAATGATATTCACTGCTTCTTCGATGTTAAATGGGGGCCGCCCCGGGTTACTGCTCAGACGGTCACGCAGAATATGTTTGAGATCATGCCCTTCCACATATTCCATCACCAAATATTGCCGCTCTACGCCTTGCAACTTGTCCTTGCCAACGTCAAACACCGTCACCACATTCGGGTGATTCAAATTTGCCGCCGCCTGCGCCTCATCCCGAAAACGGCTCATAAACTGAGGATCAAGCGCAAATTGGTCACGCAAAGTTTTAATTGCCACCACACGGTTTAGCAACGTATCTTGCGCTTTATACACCGTCGCCATACCGCCACCGGCAATAAGTGCCAACAAGCGGTAACGGTTGTTTAACCAGCTTGTGTTGGGTGAGGGCGCACCTTGATCTTTATTATCACGATTGGGCGAAGCCTGCATAATTTAGGCTTACATTTTAACAGGGCGCGGTTTGTTGTGTTGACATCTATCCTCTCAATAATTAGAGGTAAACCCCAAAGACGTCATGTCGAAATCACGATACGACCATTAAAAGCATGGGCTTCGCCCATACTTTTAAAGGTCGTATCGTGATTTTGACGAAAATTTATTTCACTTCCTCACTTTATTGAGAGGATACAAGCAAATCTTGATAGCGGGATGGTGAAATCAGCAAAACCGCAGTCTAAGACAACGCTCAGTATAATTAAAATCGTGCTTGACCAAATTCATAGCCATGCCAGCCCCGATCAACGCCACATCTTAAACGAGGTTAGCACTCAGGCGCAACGCCTGAATATACCCGTCTGCCTTGTGGGCGGTGGGGTGCGCGATGCGCTGATGGGCCGCCGAATGGGTGATCTCGATTTTGTGGTCGAGGGCAATGCCATTGATTTTGCACAAGCATTACATCAACATTTTGGCGATGGCCTAACCACCCACCCCAAATTTCGCACCGCCACCCTGATTTGGCGAACCTTGTCAATCGACTTCACCACAGCGCGGGTCGAGCACTATGTGCGCCCTGCGGCCCTACCCAATATCAGCCCAGCCACCCTCGCCCAAGACCTACAACGCCGCGATTTCAGCATCAATGCCATTGCATGGCGCATGAATGACAACACCTTGCATGACCCATTTGAAGGCCAACAAGACCTGCGGCGCGGCATCATTCGGGCTTTACATGCCCAAAGTTTTGTCGATGACCCGACTCGCGCCCTACGGGCAGCGCGTTATGCCACCCGTTTTGGTTTTGCAGTCGAGCCAGATACCTTGGCATGGCTCGATGCTGGCCTACCCTATGTGCGCGACCTAAGCGGCGAGCGTATCAAGTATGACCTTGAACATATTTTTACCGAATCGCAACCTGATCTGGCCTTGGGGTTGCTTAAAGAATGGGGCTTTTTTGCAGCGCTCGCTATCGCCGCGCCCGAGCGCGACCTATTAACCCAACGCACCCAACACGCCCGCGCCCAATTGCTCAATAATCAATGGAATTTGGATACATTGGGGCTAAGCCCAGCCGACATTTTGCGGCTGATCGGTTGGGGCATGTTAATGTATAACCAAGGGCAAATGAGCGCCAGTCGTTGGGTTGAGCGCATCCCATACACCAACACCACCCGCGAGGCGCTGGTATCACTCGGGTTGCTCAGTTCGTTATCACGCAACTTATTTCGCGCCAAAAACAGCCAACAATCCGAGTTACTCAAATCATTTAGCGGTGCAGCCTTGTTTATTGGCTGGCTATTTGACCCAGACCCGGTTAAACGCCAAGCCATGCGGGCCGAATGGCATGATTGGCGCTGGGTGCGCCCGGCCAGCACCGGCGACGACCTACGTAAAATGGGTATTCCACCCGGCCCGGCCTATGCCACCCTGCTCACCCAACTCCGCTATGCTTGGCTCGACCGCGAAATTTCGTCGCTGGAAGAAGAGAAATTACGGCTTAAGAGGAGCCGTGAGCTGTGAGTCATGAGCTGTGAGCCTTGGGCCATGAGCCATGAGCCGTGAGCCGGGACTTAATATGATCACGGCTCACAGC
>CAMDWA010000241.1 GCA_945877855.1 Thermoflexus hugenholtzii JAD2
ACTAAGCGTTAGTGCTTTATTAATTGGCAATAGTCACTGAAATAACAGCCACTTGAGAGTAACCGCCACCATTGCGGTCAATGACGGCTAGCCGCAACAAATAGCGCCCATTGGGAATACGCCGTGTATCCCATTGAATAAGTGCGCCCCCATAAACAGGGGCATAGAGGCTAGCAATATGACAAACCCCATTGTTACAGCGACCGTCTAACAATTCAAACTTATAGTAGCTAAAGTTATCGTGAATGGCAGTGCCAAATAAGGTCACTGTGCCGCGTAACGTGCTGCCAGAACTGGGTGACGTAATACATACTTCGCGTCTGGGGCAAGCCGATGTCGCTGGAAAAGCTGGGGCTGATGCTTGTTGTTGGGTTGGGGCTGGGCGTGTGGTTGGGCGGCGCGTCGGGGTTGCATTAACTGCACTCGTTGCTTCAACTTCGGCAGTTGGTGTGGGTGCAAGCGTTGGGGTTTCGGCCAATATTGGTGATGTTGCAACAACTGCCGACGACGGGGCGGGTGTAGGCGGCACAGGTGTAGGTGTAACGGGTCTGGTTGGCAATATGACCGGCGTAATTTTACGTTCAACAAAAACAATAATGCTGCCATTATCGCCATTCACCTGATTAAGAATAAGCGGGTCACGCCCTTTAAGCACGGTTTCAAAACGTCTGCCAATTTCATATTCATCACGCCACACAACACCAGCTTGGTCTTGCCACAAAGTAATGAGGTGGAATGAGCGAATAGACGTGATGCCTACCGCTTTGGCAACGCTCTCGCTGATGCCATTTGGCGACATATTGGTGCGGGCTTTGCGGGCATAACCATTGACGGTAATCGAGTTATCGCCGGCAATCGATGTTTCGACTTTAAGAACGCCAGAATCGCCACCGATATTGACACTTAATACACCTTGAGAGTCTTTGTTATTAAGCGCAACCGAGCCATCCGATTTAATTCCAATGCTACAGCCGCTCAATACTGAAGTAGCCAGAATGAGCGCGAGTAAAATTAAATTCTTACAACTTTGATAAGAACATAGTCCTTTTGTTGTAGTAGATAGACATAACCAGCACATGGGTAGATGTATTATAGGGTTTATTTTTAATATCAATACCGACAATATACTGATTCATAAATGATGAAAGGCCGACTTCACTCTCTATGTCCCAAAGCTACGCTTTGGGACATAGAGAGTGAAATCGGCTAAACCTGTCATCAATTTGGAAGCTGATTTATCGTGAGATCAGCAGATTGCATTTTGGGGAAAGATTTAGCTGGACAACTTTAAGAATTTTTATGGTATGGGCAAAGCCCATTTAAAGATAAAAGCAGAGTAAATACGATTATGATGAATAAAACAAAAATAGGCATTATTGGTTGTGGCAATATTAGTGGAATCTATTTTAAGGCAGGCAAAACGTTTGAGATTCTTGATATTATCGCTTGTGCAGATATTAATATGGATGCGGCCCGCGCCAAAGGGGCCGAACAAGGTGTGCCCGCCTGCACGGTTGATGAGCTACTCGCCAACCCAGACATTGAAATTGTGGTTAATTTAACCATTCCTGCTGCGCATGGTGATGTGGCCTTAGCGGCCTTAAACGCCGGTAAACATGTACATACCGAAAAGCCGTTGGCGATTACCCGTGAACAAGGCAAAGCAGTATTAGCATTGGCCGAAGCAAAAGGTTTACGGGTAGGTTGTGCGCCAGATACATTTATGGGGGGCGGGTTACAAACGTGTCGCCAATTAATTGATGATGGCGTTATCGGTAGGCCGGTTGCGGCCACTGCCTTTATGATGAGTCATGGCCCCGAAAGCTGGCACCCCAACCCCGACTTTTTTTATCAACCCGGCGCAGGCCCAATGTTTGATATGGGACCATATTATTTAACCGCGCTCATCAATTTTCTCGGCCCAGTGCGGCGTGTAACCGGCTCGGCCCAAGTTAGCTTTGCCGAACGCACCATTACTGGGCAAAACCCGCGTAATGGCGAAAAAATCAAGGTAAACACGCCCACCCATGTCACCGGCATTATGGATTTTGCCAGCGGGGCGGTTGGCACTATCATCACCACTTTCGATTCATGGGGGTCAACTGTGCCGCGCATTGAAATTTATGGCAGCGAAGGTTCTTTGGTCGTGCCAGACCCCAATATTTTTGGGGGACCAATTATGTTAAAGCGTGGGGCCGCCAAAATATGGGACGAAGTGCCCATTACACGGGGCTACACTGAAAATAGCCGAGGGTTGGGCGTGGCTGATATGGCTCATGCCATTCACGAAAACAGGCAACACCGTGCCAATGGCACAATGGCCTATCATGTGCTCGACCTTATGCACGCTTTTCATGATGCGTCGCGCGAGGATCGCCACATTATGATGGCAAGCACGTGCGAACGCCCAGCCGCATTACACCCCGATGCGCGGTTTTAATGCGGAATAGATTTCGATTTGTAAGAGCCGTGTAGGCATGAGTCGTTGATTGGTTGGTTTGTTGAATAGTTGGTTGGTTGATTAATAGCTCGTAACTTGTGAGTCATGAATCAACCAACTCACCAATCAACTAAAATCTTGTTATCATGATGACAAAAATAGATGGGCAATATGTTACCCCCAGCGCAGCCCCCGAAGCCGTGATTATTGAACGCACCCATAATTCTGAATGGCAAGTGTTGTGGGCAGCCGATGAAAACCCCTTGCCAATGAACGCGCTTTCGTGTGAATATCGTGTGATGGTAGGAGATGATTGGGAAGGGTTAGGCCATTTTGATGGCAATACGTTGTCGGGTTATTTCCCAATTGAAGCATTTAGCGAAGATGTGGACATGCCTGAAATGTTGGTATTAGAAAGCGAATTTGAAACCTTGCCCGCCATTGGCACATTCCAAGCCAAATTACGGGCTGATGGCTCATTTACCGTCACTATAGAGCGTTGGGATGGTAATTTGCCACCGCATTTAGGTCATGTCGGTTGGTTTGAGCCTGAAATGACACGCATTGAAACAGAATGGTTGCGGCAGCAAAATTAACATGATCGCTAAACTGACAACTCGCCCCATTGTTATTGTCAAAGGTGCGGGCGATCTGGGCACGGGGGTGGCTTATCGGTTACATCGTGCTGGGTTTCGCGTATTGTGCACCGACCTGCCCCAACCGCTTGTTATTCGGCGCACCGTAGCGTTTGCATCGGCTTTATTTGATGGACACATGACCGTCGAAGATGTGCAGGCTGAGCATATTCACCACATCGATGAAGCCGATGCAGTGTGGCAACGCAACTGTGTGCCTGTGATCATTGACCCTGTTTGTCAAAGCCGCAGCCAAATCCAACCCATTGCCATTATCGATTGCATTTTGGCAAAACGCAACACCGGCACCAATTTGACCGATGCGTCGATTGTGGTGGCGTGTGGCCCGGGGTTTATGGTTGGGCAAGATTGCCATGCCATTGTCGAAACAATGCGCGGGCATCATTTGGGGCGCGTGATTCGGCATGGCACGGCGTTGCCCAATACGGGTGTGCCGGGTGAAATTGGTGGTCACAGCGCCCAACGCGTGGTGCGTGCGCCTTGCGATGGCATATTCAAAAGCTGTAGCAAGATCGGCGACACAGTGACACAAGGCCAAACATTGGCAACGGTCGATACTAGCCCTGTGTTTGCCACCATCAACGGTGTATTACGTGGCATTATTTATG
>CAMDWA010000242.1 GCA_945877855.1 Thermoflexus hugenholtzii JAD2
CATTTAGGGTTGGTTTGAGGCGAAATAGTTTTATTTAAGGGTGAGAGGTTTCTTTCACGCTCGCTTTTGCTTGCCTTGGCTTCGAAGTGGGCTTTATTTGCCACTTACTGGGGTCGTTTTGTTAAATCTTTTTTAGACTAAACTACTGTGTACTCAACTATCATCAAGGCCGGCATCTCATTGAACCTGGCAAATCTCAAACCTATTCGATCGAGGGTGGCAATGCTGATTTACGTCATTATCTTGCAAGACTAGCTAAACGCTCACAATGTTTTTCTCGTTCGCTGCAAGTGCTCAAAAATACAATCAAATTATTTGTCTATTGTTGGAATCGACGTCAATTATTTCATTGTGCCTATCCTACATATTCGCGCCCACTGATAGATTTTTTGCATCCTTTTGAATTTTGACACTCCCAAGAAATGGGTATCTCAGACATCTGCCCTGACCCTAATTTGAGCCGCGCAGCGTGATGATGGCCAATCATTGTTATCACAAACTGCTTTTTTGCACCCAAAGGCTTGGCCGGCTGGTTGTATTGGTATAGCATATACCCATCACAATGAAGAACCAGTTAACAGCTGTGACATATTGGATGGCCATTTGCAACCAATCAATGACACCTTCAACCATGAGCCATAAATAGGCCTGTACTAACCTTCTATGTCAGGGCCAGCGCCGATTTCAACCTGTCGGCTGCTGCCCAGCCAGACAATGCGGCTCCTTCAATTCGTGTGCCGGCAAACGCATCGCCAGCCAGCAGCAACGGTGGCCGCTCATGCAGGATTAGACACCCTTCCTGTTCGCCAGCGATGGGTTTACTGTAGCGCCAGCCGTGCACCTGAAATTCAGTGACGCCCGAGCCCAGCCACGGCTGGGCGGCTTCAAGCAATTCTTTCCCACTCGCCTGCCGGTCATGGTCCCAACGCGCTAGACTAAAAGCTGGCGTAGCATGTAAAGTGACTGCTGGCGTTACAGAAATGCCTTTTATCTGATTGTCGACCATCAAGGCGATCGGCCCCTCAGTAGGTGACAGACTGCCCGGCGGGGGAAGACCCGAGGGCCGCTCGAGCAAGGCCATAACTGCCAGACAACATTCGTACTCGATGCTTTCAAGACGCAATTTTGTGGCTTCAGATACATCAAGCTCCGCAAGATCAAGCAGTGCCAGCGCTTGAGGCACGGGTGCAGTAAGCACAACGGAATTAGCGAAGACTGAGTCACCGTTATCCAACGCCGCAACCCAACCTTGCGAAGCGCAACGCAACGAAACAACTCTCTTCTCGAGCAACACAGTGAGTTCGCGTGCGAGGTATTTGGGCAGTGCTGTCATGCTAGGTTTGCCGCGCCAGCGAGCATGTCCAGCAGATTCGTCATTAGTGCTGCGATACCATTCTTCGATCACGCCCACTCTAAGCCATTGCTCGATTGCTGCTGCAAAGCGGGGATCTCTAGACGTCATAAACTGCGCCCCATGGTCAAACGTTGCCAGCCCAATTCGCCGACTTGCAAGACGTCCACCTACACCACGTCCTTTTTCGATCACAAGTACATCATGACCGGCTTGCTGCAAGTCACCGGCTGCAATGAGCCCGGCCATGCCTGCGCCAACGACTAATACGTCAACGTTGTGTCGAATGTTCTGCCTACTGTGTTCCACTGATCTTTTCGGGTATGGTTAGCTTATACGAGTGTTCTCAGCCTTTGCTACGCAGTGTAGACCGGCCTCCATCCACGCTGATCGTCTGTCCAGTGATCCAGTCTGCTTGCTGAGAAAGTAGGAAGGTGGCCAATGAGGCAATATCCTCAGGGGTGCCAATCCGTCCCAATGCATGCATCCCAGCAATAGCCGTACTGGCCTGTTCATTCGTCAGCAGACTTTCGCCAAGCCGGGTGCGGGTCAGCGAAGGCGCAATAGCATTGACCCGTATTTTGGGCGCAAGTTCAGCCGCGAGAGACAGGGTTAGACCCTCTACCGCTCCCTTCGCCATACTAATTGACGCATGAAATGTAAAGCCTTGCACAGCCGCCACGCTCGAAAATAACACGACTGAAGCCCGACCCTCACTCTTCTTAAGTGCTGGTAGGCTGGCTTGAATGGCCAGCGCAGCGCCCATAGCATTGACCCGAAAGTCGTTTAAGAAATCAGCTTCAGTCAGGCGCCCAAGACTACGCAGATTGATTGTACCAACCGCATACACCAAACCATCTAACACTGCTCCGGCATCTTGGGCTACTTTGCTAAAAAGACTGCTGTCATTGACATCGCCCAAGGTAGACGTTACGCCAAGTTCTTGTGCGACTGCTGCCAAGCGCGCTTCATTTCGTCCGACTAAATGCAGATCAACTCCACGGCTACGCAGGCTGCGACCGATCGCTGCACCGATGCCACCAGAACCGCCATAGATTAATACTTTTTGTGCCAGAGTAACCACCTTTCCTAAGATTTCATTGTAGCATGATGCTCATGTTCGCTGACATTCAATAAACTTTATCTGGGATAACGAAACCTTAAAACACAAAATTCAAGGTTAATGAATATCAAATATCAAGCAAATGAAACTGAGTTATAAATCAAGGATATGTTATTTTAATGAATTAAAACGAAGCGGCACCCAATTTTTAGCCATGACACGTTTACTTTTAGACAAATTTGAGATATTACTGCCTTATTTTGAAAAAGCATATCAAGAAATCTATCCGACGAACTTAAATTGGCAAGGCACATATCGCATACGACGCGCCAGAGCTGGTGGTAAAGGGCGCTTACCCACGTTGAGAGACAGATTATATTTTATCTTGATCTAACAAAAGACGAACCTGCTTTAAACCCCACTTAGCATTATGTTCGATAGGGCAGCCACGCAGTAATTATTGGATTCATCATTTAATAATTGCATTACAAAATGCTTTAGAGCTATGTAGAACACAGCCAAAACGGGAGAACAGTGAATTTGCAGATACACAAACAAGTGAATATGCTGAATCCTATGCAGTAGATGAGATTGATCGCCCAATCGCACGTCTGCAAGATAGAACAGAGGAAAAAGTGCATTACGCCCACAAACATAAACAAACTACAGATAAAAATATATTGCTGGTTAACTTAGAAGATAATTGGGGAGAGTTTTTAAGCAAAACTGAAGTCAGAAGCCGACATGACAAGAGACTCGCCGATGAGACTAAAATCGTTTACTCTGAAGGCGCGTAAGCTGTAAAGGATATCGGCTTTCAAGGATATGAACCAATCATATATACCTATCAATCGACTAAAAAAACCTAAGGGCAAGATCTTAGATGATGTAACAAAGCGAATCAACCGGTTTATCTCGCAAGTTTGAATCAAAGTTGAACGCGCTATCCGCAGGGGTAAAATGCCGACGAATTCTAAAGCGGTAGTTTAGTCTAAAAGTAGGGATGTTGTTCAAATCTGTAGTAAAACAGAGGGTATGAAAAAAAAAGAAGAACAACATCCCCCCGCAGTATACAAAACAGTCGAAGCAATCATAGCAACGCTAGCAAGCATCAACAAAGGAACA
>CAMDWA010000243.1 GCA_945877855.1 Thermoflexus hugenholtzii JAD2
ATTCTGTGCTTACATCCTCCAACAAAATCTCAAATTCTTGCAATTGCAAACCGGTCATTACCAAGAACAATTTTGCACGTGTTTTAAGATTGCTATATCGACAGATCATTTCCCCTATTCTCCACTATTTGGAATGTAATCTAGTAGATAGTGGATGGTGGATAGTAGATAGTTAGTTTTACTATCCACTATCTACTATCCACTATCTGCTATTTTAATGCTTACAGGTGGTGTTTAAAAAATCAACAATAGACGAAAGTGAGGTGCCGGGGCCAAATACGCCAGCGACGCCCAATTTCTTAAGCGCAATCGCATCTTCATCGGGAATAATCCCCCCTGCAATTACAGGAATATCATCTAAACCACGATCACGCATCACATTCACAATACGGGGCAACAATTCGTTATGTGCGCCGCTCAGAATACTAAGACCAACAGCGTCAACATCTTCTTGCAATGCGGCATCGGCAATCATCTCTGGGGTTTGGCGTAGCCCCGTATAAATTACCTCCATGCCTGCATCACGTAGCGCACGCGCAATGACTTTTGCGCCGCGATCATGTCCATCTAAACCGGGTTTTGCAATGAGCACTCGGATGGGGCGGTGAGTTTGGGTTTCCATAACTGAATTTTAATACTGAAGCAGAGCGCACGGATATTTGCCTATACAACAACTCAGACCATTGTTGTATAGGGTTAAAGAGGCTGTTGCAGTCAAATAACTTTCAAATATCAAATTTGGTGTAATCTAATCCATTTCAACGTCAGAATCGGTGCAAACATGATAGTAAATCCGATATCTACCCCTTATAACTAGCTCCATCAAGACTGTTAAGTAGATATAAAAACTAAAACAAGGATATTTATTATGAAGACCTCAAAAATTCAACACTTTTTACGCTCATTAATTTTGATGATTGCCATTCTGGCCATTTCGTTAACCTCTATCGCGCCAGCAGCGGCTGGTGGTGTCACTGGTTCCACGCAACCCAACACCAATTCGGTTCCAGCTTCGACCCCACAACCGCGCCCCCCACTTGAGATGCCGAGTGTATCGTGGAATAGCTAAACTGTCAGTTATGTAAAACCAGACAATATACAACATGAAAAACGTAAAGATTAAACAATTGCTACAGGCATTTGTATTGATTGTTTCTGTTGCTTTTATAACGTTTACGCAAGTATCGCCTATCGCGGCAAGCACAGCAAACTCAGAGCGGACGAGCTACCAAACGAATCGCCCGAATCGCCCACCGAGACCACGACCAACACCAACGCCATTACCACCTCCAATACCACTCGAAGTCTCTTGGAATGGTTAATCTGAGCGCAAGCTTGTTGTTTGTAGCAACGTGGTTAGTTGGCTAATTTGTTCATTCAAAACTGCATTTTTAAAACTAATGGTCAAATCGCTGCGCGTGCGCTCAAGCACCCCGCGCACCAAATCGGTATTTCGCCGCAACCCGCCCGTAATGGCATCGGGAAAATCCATTGTCACCAGCACATCATAAATCGCATCCATTGCGGCTAACAAACGCTCACATTCGGCGTTATGCCCAGCCCGCAATTTATCCATCACCCGTCGACGCAACTCGCTAGCGGCCTCGGCCAAGCCGTTTAAATAGGCTGCGTCTTCGACCTTCAATTGGCTCGGTGACGGCACGGGTTTGTCTTGGGCAATGGCAAGCACCACGCTGGCTTCGATCAATTCTTTAAGCGCATCTTGGGTATACCCTGAATAATACAGGTCTGGATAGGGCTGAACGGTGCTGACAATTTCGTTGGCAACCCGCCGTGCCTCATTTAGCAAACGCTCGGCTTCGCCCCATTCATCACGGTGTGCGGCACGAATACACATTGAACAGGCGCGAATGAGTTCGCGTGAAATATTAACGGCTTTGTCGCGGGCAGCATTTTTGCCAATCAAATTGGCGCGGATGCCTTCGGCTATCGAATCGAGATCGGTCATGGGGCTGATTATCGTGTAGGGTGGCGGTAAAATTTTGGGAATGAGCCACCCCACCTTTTCACCCGTTACCCCAGCCTTGATCGATGCCCTATCTGCCATTGTCGGCACGCCCTATGTCAGCACCCGCGATGTTGACCGCCAAGCGCGGTCAATAGATGTATCTGGGCATTTGCCACATGCCAGCGAGGTGGTGGTGTGGGCGCAAAACGCTGCGCAAGTGGCGCAAATATTGAAACTTGCCAGCCAACAGCGCGTGCCAGTCACGCCTTGGGGCGCGGGCAGCTCGGTCGAAGGCAACCCGATTCCCGTGCAGGGGGGCATTTTGCTTTCGCTCGAACAGATGGATCGCGTCATCGCCATTCACGGCGTTGATATGCAAGCCACCGTGCAGGCTGGGGTTAAATTTCGCGTGTTGAATGCCGAATTGCAGCCACAGGGCTTGTTTTTTGCCTGCAACACTGGCGGCGATGCTACGATTGGTGGCCTATTGGCGAATAACGCTGCTGGGCCAAAGGCGGTGAAATATGGCGCGGCCAAAGACAATGTGTTGCGCATCCAAGTAGCTTTGGCCGATGGGCGTGTGATCGAATGTGGCAGTCGCTCGATCAAACAATCGAGTGGTTATGACTTAACCCATTTATTTGTGGGCAGCGAAGGCACGTTGGGGGTGATCACCGAGGCGACGGTCAAGTTGATGCCGATCCCGCAGCATGTCAGCGCCGTGTTGGCGACTTTCCCGTCGGTGCAGGCCGCCATCGATACGGTGGTGGCGATTAAACGCGGCGGCTTAGATGCGGGGGCGCTTGAATTTATGGGCGCAGAATTTGCCGAGTTTCTCAATCAAACGAGCGTCAGTTATGCCAACGAGCGTGCTTTGGCGGTGTTGCCGACCTTGTTTATGGAGTTTTATGCACCCGATGCGGCGGCCTTGGCGACGGGCTTGCAACAAGTGCGCCAATTGTGCCAAGCCAATGCCGCCATCCAGGTGCAGGCCACCAGCGACCCACACCAACGTGAGCAATTGTGGGCGGCGCGATATGCCGCCTATACCACGTGTCAACAGGTTTTTGCTGGGCAGCGTTTGCTCACCACCGATACCGCTGTGCCACTGAGCGCCTATGCCGCTTTGGTCGGGTATATCGAGGCTGAGCTAAAGACGCGGGCATTGCGTGGCTTTTTGCTGGGTCATGCCGGTGATGGCAATATGCACGTTATTTTGCCTTATGCCGATGCCGCGACCGAGGCGCAGGTGATGGCTTTTAATGCCGCTTTGGTCGAGCGCTCGTTGCAACTGGGCGGCACTGCCACCGGTGAGCATGGGGTTGGTCTCGGCAAACGGGCCTATATGCGCCGCGAACATGGCCCTGCGCTTGATGTCATGCGCGATCTGAAAAAACTTTTTGACCCACACGGCGTGCTCAACCCGGGAAAAATCTTTGAAGTTAATGGTTAGTGGTTAGTGGTTAGTGGTTAGTGGTTAGTGGTTAGTGGTTAGTGGTTAGTGGTTAGTGGTTAGTGGTTAGTGGGTAGTGGTTAGTGGTT
>CAMDWA010000244.1 GCA_945877855.1 Thermoflexus hugenholtzii JAD2
AATGGCGGGTTGCCATGGTTGGCCGAGGTTGGCGACGTCGGCGATTTCGATCAGCATGATGAGGCGATAGCCCAGCCGGAAAATGTGGGCCGAGCGCACGCCGATAGCGCGCCAGTGTTGCGCCACCTCTGGGTAGGGGTTGGCGTGGTGCGCCTCGTAGGCGCTGATGTGGGCCGGGTCGTGGCTGAGTTCGAGGGAGTAGGCGAGTAACATAGTTATAATTTTATTTCTGTTTGTTCTAATAATGCAAGTCGCTCTTGTTCTAATTCTTGCCGTAGTTCTTCTTCAGTCGGCAATATTAATTTATAACGACTGGCAAACAACTGTTCACTGTCTTTTAATACTGAATAACGCACCACTGCACTGTCTTTTTGCGAACACAAAATAATGCCGACCGTGGGATTATCGTCTGTGCCGCGCTTCAAGTCATCATACATGCGCACATACATATCCATTTGTCCAATATCTTGGTGTGTCAGTTCGCCAGTTTTGAGATCAAATAGCACAAAGCATTTGAGTAGATAGTTATAAAACACCAAGTCGATGTAAAAATCTTTGGTTTCGGTGCTAATGCGTTGTTGACGTGCCACAAATGCAAAGCCTTTGCCAAGCTCAAGCAAAAACGCTTGCAATTTGGTCATCAGGTTTTGCTCAAGTTCCGATTCTAATAAGCGGCCTGTGCCGGGCAAGCCCAAAAATTCGAGCATGATTGGGTCACGCACAAATTCACGCGGGTTGCGATTGAGCGGCTGGGTGTTGGCATTGGCCTCGGCAATGACGGTGGCTTTGTCTTGGCTTGCCAGCAGCCGCTCATAATAGAGGGTGTTAATTTGGCGTTCTAAAGCGCGTGAACTCCAGCCTTGTGTGACCGCTTCGTGCATATACCATTCGCGGGCAGTTTCATTTTCTATACGCATCAAGCGGCGGTAATGGGTCCAGCTTAATTCATGACGCACTGCGTCACGAATTGGAAAAGCGAGGTAAAACTGTCGCATATAACGCAGGTTAGATACATCAAAGCCCTTGCCAAATTCTTGGGTTAATTGCTCGGCCAATTGTGGCAACAGGCGCGCCCCATAGGCGGCACGGCTTTGCCCTTGTTGCTCAAATGTCACAATATGCTGCCCAATTTGCCAACACGTGCGCACCTGAATGACATCAACCGCTTGCAAGGCCTGATTGCGGGCTTGACGGATAAGCTGTTGTAATTGGTTGTAGAGGTTGCTTAATTCGATTGGGCTTGTCATCTTATTTTTCCTCTATCCAAATATGAAAAAACTTGCCTTGTTTGGAAAACAATTTTACTTCAGCACAAACCGCCCCAATTCCACCAAATCATCCTGCGCCGCCGCGCCATTCAGTTGGGCCGGCCAGCGCTGCTCGTCGCTGCGGTCATACACCCCCAACAAAATGCGATATTCACCCGGCGCGGCATCTGGCTTTAGCGTCAGGTGGTGCGTTTGGTTAATGCCCTCGCCAGCGCGATAGGTTTGGGTGGGGCGCAGGCCAGCCGCGGTGATGGGTGGGCTGTCGTGCTGGGCCGCTAGCTTGCCATCTGGCCCCAAAATGTGCAAAAACAACACCCCATCGCGGCTGGGGCTGCCTTCGACCCGCCACTGCGTGTTAAAGTGCAGCGTGTCACCTCCGCGCAGACCAGCCAGTGCGCGATCAACGTCATAGCCCAGCACCGTCAGTTCCCCCACTTTGGCGTTGATGGGCACGTGTGAGGGCGGCGGCAAGGGCGCGGCGGCATAATCTTGCACCTGCACCGAGCCTAGCCATTGCCAGTCGATGCGTTGCCCGTCGCGCTGGCGCGTCAGCCACAGGCCATACCAACCGGCTTTGGCCGAGGGCGGCACTTGCAACGAGATCAAGTCGCGCACCGCTTGCCCCACTTGGGCCGGTAAATCGGGTTGAATGGGGCTGTCGGCGGCAAAGGGTCCCATTGCCGCCAAGGGCTTTGTAACGCTGATTTCGCCGCTGTTGCCGCCAACAATCGGCGGTAGCAAGGCGCTCAGGTGCAGCGTCGTTGTCCAGCCGGCCTTGTTTGCAGCATCCAATTGCCATGTCAGCGCCAGCGGCAAATAATCGCCGGGTTTGAGGTGGCGTGGGTATTCGGTCCCCCCCCCTTTATCCCCCCCCCTATAGGGGGGGGGAGCAACGCGAAAGACATTCGTAATCGCCGCCAAACTCAGCCGTTCTTCATGGGTTTGCAGCGTTTGCCCACCCGCCCGCGCTTGCACTTGCAGGCGGTAGGGCAAAATGGGCAAGCCGACTGGCAGCGGCAAAACCATATCTACCCAATACAAATTATCGCCCTGCCATGTGGCGGGGGCGAGGCTGAGGTCGATGGGTTGATCCCAATTCAGCCATGCGCTGCCATCTTCGCCGATGAGGCGGTAGGTTATGGCGTAATCGGGTGGCAGTGGGTCGCTGTTACGCTGCAAATACAAGCGCACATGCACATTGGGTTGTGGGCTGGGGCTGTTGAGATTGGGGCTAATGCTATCGCCCATCCATTGCAGTGGCAAATTGGGCTGGGGCGCTATATTGCGGCGGTTCCAAGCCGATGAGGTTGGCGGCAAAATGGGGCTTTTTGCGTCATACAATTCGGCTTGCAAAATGGTGTTGCGGGCAGCGAAGCCCGTGCGTTGGCGAAAAAAAGTGTTTTGGGCCAGCCACGCCGAAATTTGGTTGTTTGGCTTTTCATGCACAAACCACAGTCGCGTATAACGTTGGCTCAATTCACGCAGTTTGGCTTCATCGACCGTATCGCGGGTGTTATTTTGCACCGGCGGTGTGATCTCCCACGTCAGGCCGTGTGCATACAGGTCAATGGCCCCATGCACCGTTTGCGAATTGAGCACCAGCACATCACCCGCCAGCCAATGGTCACGCACATAGTAAGCCACTCCACGCCAGTCATCATACCAATGCTCAGACGGGGTAAACATGCCGACCAAGCCATAGCTTTGGGCAATGAGGGTGAGGAGGATGAGCGTGTTTTGGATTTTGGATTTTAGATTTTGGATTTTCGTCGACGTCGACCTCGACCTCGACGAATGTGAGATTGGCCATGAGGTTGAATAATGGCTCAACACCCCCGCCAGCGCCACCGCCACATAGGGCAACAACAAAAACATATGCCGCAGCCCCTGAAAATTGGATTTGATAAACGAGATGCCGAACCATGCCAGCAAGGGCATGAGGCCGCCAGCGATTAATCCCCCCCAGCCCCCCCCCTTTCCCCCCCCCCTATAGGGGGGGGGCTGGGGGGGGGC
>CAMDWA010000245.1 GCA_945877855.1 Thermoflexus hugenholtzii JAD2
CGGCTTGGAAATGGGTGACCGATAAACATGCCGCCGCAGTGCGTCAATTGAGCGATCCTTTGTTGGCCGCCCGCGCCGCCGATATTCAAGATGCAGGCAAGCGCGTGTTGATGTTGTTGTCGGGGCAGAGCAAAAATATCGATTTGCCCGATACGCCGGTTATTTTGCTCGCCAAAGAGCTATCGCCCTCAGACATGGCCGCCATTGACCGCAACAAAGTAATTGGGATTTGTATTGCAGAAGGAGGGCCAACCGCCCACGCCTCTATTCTGGCGCGGTCTTTAGGCATCCCTGCCATTGTCAGCGCCGATGCCAAATTACATGCATTGCCAAATGGCACACGCATTATCTTGAATGCCAATGGGGCCGGGCGCAGTGGCACGATCGATCTTTGCCCAACCCCTGCTGCGCTTACCGAGGCTGAGGCTGCCCAACAGGCATGGCAGGCGCGACGACAGCGGGCGACCCAAGCCGCCCACGCGCCAGCCATTACATTAGATGGGCATCGGGTGGAAGTGGTCGCCAATATTGGCAGCGTTGCCGATGCAAAAGCCGCATTTGCGGCTGGGGCCGAAGGGGTAGGGTTATTACGCACTGAATTTTTGTTTATGGATAGCACCATAGCGCCCTCTGAACAAACCCAATTTGAGGCTTATCGCGATATTTTGCAAGCGATGGCCGACACCCCCGTCATTATTCGCACCCTCGATATTGGCGGTGACAAGCCAGTGGCTTATTTAGATATGCCAGTCGAGAAAAACCCATTTTTGGGTGAACGAGGCATTCGGCTGTGTCTTAACCGCCCCGATATTTTGCGCACCCAATTACGCGCTATTTTGCGGGCGGCAGAATTTGGCTGTGCGCGAATTATGATTCCGATGATTGCCGATTTTGCAGAATGGCGGGCGGTGCGTGCGATGTTAACCGAATTGCAGACTGAGTTAAACGCCCCTGCTGTTGCGCTTGGCATCATGATCGAGGTGCCATCGGCGGCGGTCATGGCCGATATTTTTGCCCCCGAGGTCGCCTTTTTTTCAATTGGCACAAACGACCTTACCCAATATGTGTTGGCAATGGATCGTCAACACCCAAGCTTGGCGAGCAAAGCCGATGGGCTTCACCCTGCCGTTTTGCGTTTGATCGCCCAAACCGTTGAGGCTGCCCACAAGGCGGGCAAATGGGTGGGGGTGTGTGGCGAATTGGGGGCCGATTTGCAAGCCCTGCCTATTTTGGTTGGGCTGGGGGTCGATGAACTTAGCGTTAATTCGGCAGCCATTGGGCTGGTAAAGGCCAATGTGCGTGAGTTGCGTTTGAGCGATGCCAAAGCCTTGGCCTACCGAGCCTTGGCGTGTGCCACTGCGGCTGATGTGCGTAAATTGACTATCTAGCATTAAAAATGACAACAAATTATGAGCGCTATCGCGCTATTGCCCACCCTGTGCCCACCGAAGCCGCCGCTTGGAATATGTATGGCGCAGGTTTAGACAATATTGGCCACGACGGACACCCAGAATCTGTCGCTGTGCCGCATCCAAATGCCGATCAATTATTGGTGCGGATTGATAGCGTGGGCTTGTGTTTTTCAGACCTTAAGATTATTAAACAAGGCAATCAACACCCCAAACTTTATCAACGCGATTTGTCAAAATTTCCGACGCGATTGGGGCATGAGGTGTCGTTAACCCTTATCGAAGTTGGCGAAAACCTACAAGCGCGTTTTGCCCCCGGGCAACGGTATGCCGTTCAACCCGATATTTATCAGCAAGGCAAAAGCATGGCCTATGGCTATACTGTACCGGGCGGCCTCACACAATATCATCTGATTGGCAGCGAGGTATTGGAGAGCGACGACGGCACATGTTTATTGCCTTTAGATGACAATATGGGCTATGCTGAATCAGCTTTGTTAGAGCCATGGGGCTGCGTGATGGCGGCTTATACCCAGCGACGGCGATTGCAACCCAAAGTTGGCGGCATCATGTGGTTGATTGGGCAGGCCGATGATGATAGGGTATACGAATTTTCGGCTGGCTTAGAGCGCGTCGGCAAGTTTGTGCTGAGCAATGTGCCGCCATCGGTGCGGGCCTTGGTTGATGAAGCGGCGGCGCGGCATCATATTCCGGTGATCGTGCGTGACGAGGTAAGCCCTGCCGATTATGCCGCTATTGCCGCTGAATTTACCGCTGGCAACGGCTTTGATGATATTGTGGCATTGGCCCCAAGCTCAGCCGAGGCGGTGGGCGCGTTGGCGCGGCATATTGCGCGGCGCGGTATTCTTAATTTGGTGGGGCAATTGCCCTTAGATGGCCTTGTTAATGCAGATGTTGGGCGTTTGCATTATGACTATATCGCCTTTGTGGGTGGGCGCGGCCCAGATATTGCCGCGTCTTATGGCGAGGCGCGAAATCGCTGTGAATTGCGGGCCGCTGGTAGTATGTTGTTGATCGGGGCGGGTGGTCCAATGGGGCAAATGCATTTGCAACGCGCCATCGAGCATCCCAATGGGCCGCAATTAATCATTGCCACCGATTTAAATGATGGGCGTTTGGCCCATTTACGCTCGCGTTTTGGCGGGTTGGCCGAGCAACATAAGCGTCATTTATTGGTGGTTAACCCCACTGCCCCCGATCAATCATTGAAGCAGATGGTGATGGCGCAAACCGCAGGGCGAGGGGTAGATGATGTGGTGGTATGCGCACCGGCGGCAGAAATTATGGCCGAGGGGGCGGCCTTGATGAATGAATCGGGGATGCTTATTTTGTTTGCGGGTGTGCCCAATGGCACACTGGCCCCATTGAATGTGAGCGATGTCTATTTGGGCAATGCGCAATTCACTGGTACGTCCGGCCTTACCATTCGAGATCAGGCCTTGGTGATGGAAAGCGCGGTGCAAAAAACGTTGTCGCCCGGGCGCTCAGTGGCGGCCATTGGGGGCATGGGCGTGGCACGCGATGGGATTCAGGCCTTGATGGAAGGGCGCTATCCGGGCAAAATTGTCATTTTTCCACAACTGCCCGATGTGCCTTTGCTAAGTTTAGAGGAATTACACACGCATTTGCCCGCAGTCGCGGCAAAATTGGGGCCAGATCACGCATGGACCTCAGCTGCCGAAAGCGCATTGATTGAAGCGGCATGGCGCAAGTGAGTTGAGAGTTGAGGGTTGAGGGTTGAGAGTAATCAACTCTCAACCC
>CAMDWA010000246.1 GCA_945877855.1 Thermoflexus hugenholtzii JAD2
GCAGGCATTGAATCATTAGGCCACGAGGTTGTTTTTCACGAAGGCAATGGTGAATTGTTTCAGTGGCTGCCCCAAATAAAACCCGACCTATGTTTTAATGTATGCGAAGGGTTAATTGGCGAAAGCCGCGAAGCCCATGTGCCAGCCATTTTAGAAATGATGGGTTATCGCTACAGCGGCCCCACCCCACTTGCCGCCGCAATCACCCAAGACAAACCTAGCACCAAACGCATCCTCGATTATTACGATTTACCGACTCCGCGCTTTCAAGTTTTTCGCTCGCCCGACGATGTGCTACAACCTGAGCTAACCTTCCCATTATTTGTAAAACCACAACATGAAGGCACAGGCATGGGCATTAAAAACGACAGCATAGCCCGCAACCCCAAACAACTGCGCGATGCCGTCGCCCGAATCATCACACAATATCAACAACCGGCCTTGGTTGAGGCCTTTATCGAAGGAGATGATTTAACCTGTGGCTTAATTGGCAATGGCGATGACATTCACTTTTTCCCCATCAGCCAGCCCGATTTTAGCGCCTACCCTAGCGAGCTAGCCCCCTTTTATTCATCGGCTCATAAAGTCGATTTTGCCGATTATTACCGTTATCACTGCCCGGCCCCCATTCGCCCAGACTTGGCGGCGCAAGTGCGTGACCTCACACATCAAACCTTCCTCGTCACTGGCTGCCGCGATTATTCGCGGGTCGATTTTCGTTTAACGCCCGAAGGCAAACTCTATATTTTAGAGATCAATTCATTACCTGGCATCACCCCCCGCAGCGATTTAACCTTAATGGCACAAGTTCAAAATATCAGCCACAGCCAAATGGTTGGCATGGTCGCCACCGCCGCAATTAAACGCAACAAGCTTTGAGCCATGAGCTTTGAGCTTTGAGCCGTGAGCCGGGAGCTACGACTCATGACTTATAATTCATGGCCTACGGCTCACGGCTCACGGCTCACGGCTCTTAAAAAAATGCGCCCTTCTATTCTTCTACTTTATGGATTAGACGACGACAGCCCTAATTTTGAGGTTGAATCTACACAGCAATTGGTGCAAGAAGCAACCACAGCATTACGATCACAACATTGGCAGGTGCAGCCATTGGCCGTGACGTGTGAGATTGACACCATCGTCAAACCCTTTAACCCATCAGAATGGGTGGTGTTTAATATGTGCGAGGGATCACCAACCCAGCCGTTTTACTACGCACGGGTGGCGCAAGCATTGTCACGGCGCGGCTATCTCTTTACCGGTTCAGATAATATTTCGCTCGAAAAAACCCAATTTAAAGGCGTTATCAAACAATTACTCGATCAGCAACAAATACCGACCCCACATTGGGGCGTATTTGACCATGCCGCAGACCTAAAATTTGATATCTTTCCCGCCATCATCAAACCCGCCAACGAACATTGTTCATATGGCATCAGCCGCAAATCGGTGGTGATGAATCTTGACGAAGCACAGCAACAAGCCGCCGCCATGATGTCTCAATTTCAGCGGCAACCCGTGCTAATCGAAGAATTTTTAGACAGCGACGAATATAACGTATCGGTGTGGGGCAACCAAACCCCGCAAGTGTTGGGCATTTCGACCATGACCTATGGCGCATTTGCCGATATTCATGATCGGCTCTGCACCTTCGATGCCAAATGGACCCCGACCTCGGAAGCCTATCAAAAAATTCCGGCCATTTGCCCCGCGCCAATCTCGCCCCAACTCAAAGCCGATATCGAGCAAGTATCGCTGGCAGCCTATATCGCATCGGGGTGCCGCGACTATGGGCGGGTTGATTTGCGGCTAAAAAGTGGCAAACCAATGGTCCTAGATATCAATCCCAACTGCGACGTAAGCAGCGAAGGCGGCTTTGCCAATGCCGCTCGCGCCGCCGGTTTCACTTATGCCCAAATGCTCGAAAAGCTCGTTGTGATCGCGCTTGAGCGAAGCCCTCTTTTGAAATAATGCGTGTCATCCCCGCCACCCCAACCGATCGCAGCCACATCTACGATATTTTGATGCGCTCACAGTTATTTGGCAAAAGCGATGCCGATACGGTCGATGAAATGTTTGAGCAAGCCATGGCCAAACCCGGGCCAGATGCCTATCATTTCATTGGCTGCTGGCATGAAGATATGATGCTGGGGTTTGCCTGCTATGGGCGTGAAGCCATGACCCAACACACCTGGGATTTATTTTGGGTGTGTGCCTTACCCGAAGCGCGGGGTAAAGGCGTGGGGCGAGCATTGCTCAGCTTCGCCACCCATCAGGCCGCCGCTGCTGGAGGGCATCTGATGGTGATCTATACCTCGTCCACCTCGGCTTATGCGCCAGCCCATCGGCTATACGAATCGCAAGGGTTTGCCCGCGTAGCGACCGTGCCAAATTATTACGATGACGATGATGATTTGTTGATTTACTCAAAACGACTGGTGTAACAAACATAATGTCATCTTAAAAGGCTGAGGATAGTAAATTCGGAAATATATTTCCCAAGAATACCCACAAGAATAAAAGAAGACAAAGTTCTTTTTATATCAGATGTGATATGATTTAGAGAATGGACGATAAAGATAAAGTTATCGTTTGGTTACATAGTGAGATAAAAACACCCCCATTTACTCAGGCTGCTCGCATTGAGGCTGGCTTATTATTAAGACGATTACAGCAAGGGGAAAGTATAGGGCTGCCTCAATCACGCCCAATGCCCAGCATAGGATCACATTGTCATGAATTACGAGTTCGGGATGAGAATAAAAACTGGCGAATCATTTATCGCATTGACGAAGATGCAATCGTGATTGTCGAAGTATTTAGCAAAACTACGCAAGAAACACCCCAAGGGGTCATTGAAACCTGTCAACGACGATTGCGTAAGTTCGATAACCAGTAGTTTAGTCTAAAAAAGATTTGACAAAATAACCTGAGCGAGTGGCAAATAAAGCCCACTTCGAAACCGAGGCAAGCAAAAGCCAGCGTGAAAGAAACCTCTCACCCTTAAATAAAACTATTTCGCCTCAAACCAACCCTAAA